>LGGY01000167.1 GCA_001509335.1 Fidelibacterota bacterium 46_43 | reverse complement strand
CCAAATGTCAGTCCGCTTTCATTATCTTTTTGTGCAAAATCTTTATAGCCTCCACGGACATAGAATCTTTCAAGGAAAGAGAATTCAGCCCCCAGATTCAGACTGGGAGTATTGTCATTAGGATATAGAGCATCTGCGGCAATCCGGACTTTAAAGGGGTCTTTATCCAGTGCTGTCATGGATACACCAGCCCTGAAAAAAACAGGCAGATTGAATTTATCCGTTAAAAGGACTGCGTTGACTTCCGGGTTTGAATCATAGCTATCGTCAATATCGTGATTGACATAGAGTCCTTTACCGTCCATTTGCATTTTTGTACCGAAATTAGAAAAACTCATCCCAATTTGAGTTTCCCTGAAATCCAGTTTATAGAGGGTTCCCAGGTCAAATGCAATACCGGATGCCTGCTGGATGTCGATTTTCTGGGTAATATATTTCACTGTTCCGCCAATGGAAAATTTGTCACTCATCTGCATGGCGTAATGGAGGTTTATCACAAAATCATAGGATTCGAACCAGGTTCCGTCACCTTCCTGATTTTCAATGGTTGTCCGCTCCATGGAACCGTAGTTCAGGTATGTGGAACTGAGTCCGAATGTCCCTGTATACCCCAGCTTATAGGTAAAAGCAAAGTATTGATATGAAATATCAGCAAACCAGTTCGTATGGCTGAACAGGAGTCCATTTTTTTCCAGATTTGCCACACCGGCCACATTCCAGTAAAGGGCTGACGGATCATCGGCTACGGCACTGAAAGCCCCGCCGGTAGCCAAAGCTCTCGCCCCCTGACCGATACCCAGAAACTGGGCAGCCGTCGTTGCTACTTTCGACTGTTCCGACCTCAGGGGGCTGCCTGCCAAAAGAATGACTGTAAGAAAGACCGTTAATGATTTTTTCATGATCATATCCTCTGTTCACGTTATCGTATAATTGCAAATTTACCGGTTTTTGTCCCATGCTCACCGGCGTCCAGGTAATAGAGATACACACCGTAAGCAATTTTCCGGCCGTCTTTATTCTTCAAATCCCAGAAAACGGTTCCGTCTTCGAGGGATCCTTCATGGATCAATTCTTTTACAAAAGCACCATTGATGGAATAGATTCTGATTTTGCTTCCCAAAGGAACATGGGTAAACCGAATGCCATCTTCGTGTCCGCCGTATTCATCCCGGAATGTATATAGGGATGCGATTCCAAAGGGATTGGGAACCACTTTCACATGGTCCAGACTGTGTTTAACAGAATCTTCATTGACATAAGCCTGTTCCAGACTGAATTCAAAGATATCTTCTTTGCGGAAAGGTTTTTTGGTGCGGATGATCAGTTTATCCATAGGGGCTATTGGATAGTATTCCAGGATGGAGATATAGGAGATTTTCAGCGTAGTACTATCAATAGTTTCAGGGTACCAGACCAAAGCCAGGGAATCTTCTTCCATCAGGATCAATGAATCGATATGGACTTCCTGCCAGCCTGCATCCTGAGTAACAGTAAAGGGCTTCACCAAATTCCCCGATTTTGATTCAAAGGCCATATTCACATCCCCCTCATCAGCCTGTATGAGAAAATAGGCTCTGTAATACCCGGATTCGAGGTGATACCGGCGCCAGTAGTAAAGCGGATCGTTGTTATACTTGACAATATGGGTCATGTTAATGGCACGGTTGCCCATAATAGTTGGCGGCCGGCCCGCTATACGGACTTCGGTTTGGACTGCCGTTGTATCACCGGTCCAATACCCCCGTCCGCCAATCTGTTCATTCTGAAGGGAAATGACATTCTTACTTTGAGATTCCATTTTTACGGACCATGTCGGCCTGTAAATATTGGATCCGCTGTAATTCACTGAGTCTTCATAAAAGAAATAAATAATAAAATTATTGTAAGTATTTGCAATCCGTGAAAAACCGGTTTCGACTTTCCGCCCTGTTACCAGATCTTCAACCAAATAGGTTATGGGATGAACGTCCAGCTTATCGAAAGTGGATGCGAATTCAATACTGCTATCTACAGTGTCGGCATAAAAAGTAATTTTATAATCTGTGGGATACGGGCGGCCGGAAAAGTTGGGTGTCGTTGAAAAAACCAATTTGGGACGTTTGAAAGCATCGCCGGATATCCATTCTGTACTGTCTTCCCAGATTGTCACGGTCGATTCATTCTTTACATTCAGGCGGAAACCTTCCACAACAGGTGTAATCCGGTTGAACTGAGTGGAATTTTCAATCAGGGTATCGCCAGTTGTGGTATTGAGGAGAGAAAAATCCCAGGTATAGGGAATAACCCGTTTATATGGAGACGCGGTAATGGACGGATCGATGATGCTGGTATCACGGGTATCCCTGAACACCAGGCGGTACAGGTGATTATCCGTGATTTTCAACGGATCCATAATTTCAAGAGAAATGACACTCGTTCCCGGACCTTCAACATGGAGTAGAGTATTTCCTCCCCCTTTCATTTTAGCCGGCTCATAAGCTGCAGCCTTGGAATTAGGTACAACGGTGACCACATTCTTTGACATTTCCAGAGTTCCCTTGATGGGATCAAAATCAGTTGTAAAGTGTGATTCGGCAGGAAAAATATTGTATAGGGTATCACCGGAATCGAATGAGGTAATTGCGTAAAAATAACGCTTCCCATTAACCACATCATGATCCTCCCAGGAATATTTTAAACCGCTGTTTTCACCCAGATAATAGGAAATTCCGCCATCTCCGTAAATACTGGGAATATACTCCCCTTTGATCAAGTCAATGACCGTCCCGGAAGGAGATTCCAGAAAAATATCCAGCATATATACCCAGTCATGGGTCATGTCCAGGGTGAGATTTATCGAAGAAACAGTCCCCGCCAATCCGATATTCAGGGTATCCCGCACGGTTGAGACATACTCGTCACCAAAGTAGCGGTTTCCCCGGATCACTACATTATCCACATAGACCGATACGGTATCATTAGATATCACACGGATAAAAAATTCTCCGAAAAGGTAATCCGGATGAAGTGTAATGGTTTGAGTGTATTTGAAGCGATTCCCATCGGGATTTGAAGTTGAAAATTTTTTAGGATTCATTTCTTGTGATGTGGACTGAGACAAGCCTGATGCGACGGCGTAATATTGCCTGAAACCCACTTCAGCCGTGGCATTGCTATCCAGATAGATATCGGCAGATAGGGTATACTGAGAATTTTTAACCATATGGGGAATGCGCTGATAAATTTCGATGGAATCGAGTTTTGAAGTCTTCCATTTATTCCGGAGCAGCACCTGAGCCGCATATTCACCTTCAGTGACATAGAGGGAGGAATCGGTTTTGATATAAAAGGCATTCGTATCAACAGCCTGCCAATAGGTTGGATTAAAAACATCCCAGTTTTCAAAGGAACCGTTGGATTGGAGGGTTAGATGGTCAACAGAACCGGTCCGTTTGACTCCGTTCAGGGTTAGATCCCATTTTTTCAGGACACCCATTTTAGTATCGGCATAATTATCCCGGATTGTCAGAATCCAGTCACCGTTTAAAGACTCTCCATTGAGGGTAGAGAAAGGCTGATAGGGGCGGACATCAGGAAAAAAGGGTGGCAGTGACTCGGACATGGGATTGTCACTCTCATCTGTCAGAACCAGTGGCATTTTAATCCCGAAATTTCCTGTAAAAAGGTCTTCATGTGAGTTTATTTTATCAAAAACAGCCACCGGTCTGTAAAAGACAGGATTCCCATGGACATCTGTAATGGTATGAGCATCCTTAAAATCGTGATGTTCACTTTTATAAATCCGGTATCCTTCGAAGTCGTTCCATTTTTCAGGAGACGCGGGATAAAGCATCTGGCGAATGGTATCGATATAATTTTCCGCTTCCGTTCCCCAATAAAGGGTTACCATTCCGTCTCCCGGAACGGCATTCAGGGCGGGAGAATCGGGTGGTACAGGGTAGATTGTCTGAGCCCATAGGGCGGCATGCAGAGTTATGATAAAAATGATTGGTGCTATTGTAAAACGCTTCATCTTCATTCCTTATTTTATCACAGCAAATTTGCCGGTATATGTTTTATCAGAGAAAGGAACCGAAACCTGAAAAATATAGACACCATAGGCAATTTCAATTTCATCTTTGGATCGTAAATCCCAGAATATGCGATCTGAAATGCCACCATCATGTTTCAGCACCTGAACCAGATCACCCCGGACAGTATATATCCGGATGGAGGCATTTTGTGGCACATTGATGAAAGCAATTCTCCTGTCTCCCCTTCCAACCAGGGAACTGGCAGCTGCAGCAGAACCACGGAATTCCCAGCTGGCTGCAGCGTAATAGGGATTGGGAACCACCTTCACACGGTTGATGGATTCTTCGGCCTGTTCTTCATGCACAACGGGCCCCTGAACCGAAAAATGGAGGATATCGTCTTTTGTAAAGGGGTGTTTGAAATTGAATGTATACTCATCATTTGAAACTGCAGAAATATCTCCGGAAAAACTGATTACCCAGGTAGGATACTCAATGCCATTATCGAGCTGCCGAAGAATGATGATTTTATCATCTTCAGAGAGTCCTGCAGGAGCCTGATCGTCATAAGCAAATTTCAGGGGATAGGGTGATCCTGCATTCAACAGGCTGACATTAAAATCTGTTGCAGACGCAGGATAAACATCATAAGCAACTGCCTGACCGCTGACACCGGTCATGAAGACAAAAGCATCTCCATTCCGATACCCATGGCCATTCCAATTTCCGGTAACAGGGATTGAGGCAGCATCACCTGTTCCTGCAAAGGGACCAGTGTATCAGGAACGGAAGTTGTGACATCAATCAAATACCATCCGGTGGTAATCCGGGTAAGAGCTTCTGCAGGATCCAGGGCATTAAAGTCTGGTTCTCCGTTATCAGGATATTGATTACCATTGACATCATCGGCCGAGTCCGCCGGTGTTTCAAACCAGTTTCCATTATTGTCATACAGATCGTTCGACGTATCCACAAAACGGATTTCAAGTTCCCGGGTCTCTCCGTTCCAGGATTCCGGCAGCAAGGCAGAATTAATCACATTCACCCGGACACTGCCAGAAGCGGTGCCCTGGGAATGTGTCACTTCCCCGCTGACATGACCCGGTTCATAGCCGGATACATAGCCTCCGGGACGGATGACAACCACATTGGTCCCCAGATTCCAGGAACTTCCGGAGTAAACGGCCCGTTTGGAGCATTCCGCCGGTGGAATTCCCAGATGACTTCCACCGCGGTCATAAGAGACAACGGCGTACACGTACATTTTTCCGTTTTCAACGGTAGTATCGGTCCAGCTGTGGGTAATGCCCTCGTCTCCCTCCAGACCGTTATCATCATCTCCCAGATAAAAGGAAATACCACCGGAGATATTCAGATCACCCACGTAATTTCCCTTGATATTATTCACCAGGTCAAACTGAACCAAGGGTTTATAAAACTGTTTGTTCCCGTAGGCATTGGTAATGGTATTGATATCGTTGAAACCTTCTACCGTTGACCTGTAAATCCGGTATCCTTCAAAGTCGTATCCCAGCCAGGGATCCAGGGAATATTCAGCCAGGTCATCCCAGTAAAGGGTCACTCGTTTATCTCCGGGCACCACTTTTACCGTGGGTGTTTCAGGAGGACGGGTGAAGTTGTAGTTTTCGTCATATATTTGCTGGGCAACCTGTTTGTTTTTGTACATTTCCGCTTCATCATTTCCATAGACAAGTCCCAGTGAGAATCGTTCTGTTTGTCCTTTCCGGATGGGAAAATATCCTGCTCCGTAAATAAAATCACCGTCCACCGGTTCCAGACTGATTTCGTCGTAATTACCCGGCTGCATGCGGTTCCACAAACCACCCGGACTGCTGATATCCCAATTATAGTCATCATTCATCCGGACCTTTCCTGGAGGTGTAAAATAGTTAAAGGAGGTCAGACCGATCTGATCGGATTCATCAATATCTGTTGCATCCAGATTAGGTTCACCTGGTGTGGGTAACCCGTCGCCTTCTCCCTCATCCCGGGTTCCAGGTTTGCCGTCTGCTCCCACATCATCTGTTGCCGGATCCCAGTCCCCGTCATTATCAATACCGTCATCCCGGGTTTCATCAATCATCAGGTTATCTACCCCTTCTCCAGTTATAAAATTTTTATAACGCAGAGGGGGCTTGGGCGTGACTTCAGCTCTCAGGGGCTTAATACGGTACAAATAATGGGCATTATAGTTCTCGTCGATCAATCCGTCAAAATCATCATCTATCAGGTTACCGGTGACCTCTTTGTAACTGACACCCGCACGGATAGTAACTTCTCTCCCCTGGGTTACAACAGTCATGGGGAGCTGATCGATTGTCACGACTTCCCGTTCATATGTTTCTCCGTCAATCAAAACAATCTGATCTCCAATGTCGAAGGTGACCGGATTAAAATCCTCTTCGGTAAACTGGGGAGCCGGTGCCGGATGTTTGTAATAATCTCCGTCGTTATCGATCCCGTCATAAGGATTTCCCGGGGATTCAAGGTAGGCATAGCCTACATATCCTACGGGACCGTCGAAACAGGGGGAATAGGCCGGAGGAGCATCCCAGCTGTAGCACATATTCTCTTCCATATCGAAATAAGAAAGATCATCCTGGGCATCGATATGGTCGTTACAACGTCCGCCGCTCAGGGTTCCCACAACCATACCAAAACTGGCTTTATTGTAATCCCAGTCCGAAAAATTTTCAATTTCATACAACCAAAAAATCATATCCTGCGCCATAAAGTGAGCCCATTGCATGGCACGGACTTTCACCCGTAATCCTAAACCAAATCGGGATGTGTTCGTACTATCGGGGAGAAAAACCAGCTTCCCTGAACCGTTTTTCTCGTAATTAAATTCATAATCGTTGGCGTCATCCATATAGAAAAATGTCTCTTCATCGGCACTGGAAATACCCCGTCCGAAATAGCCGTTCCACTCGGGAATTCCGTTTGCATCCACCCAGTCCGGATGATCCGGCCAGAACCAAGGCCAGGTATCCGGTTTACCGTCCCCGTCCAGGTCCAGATCCGTGGCAAGGGGGACATAATCCTGATTGGGGTCGACAAATCCGGGAAGGGGTTCAAAGGTCCAGGACATATTGGAAGCGCCACCGGGACCGTCTGTCGCACCGCGGGGACCATCATTAGTGCCTACATAATACACCGTATCCTGATACATTAAGTGCATGACAGAGTCGGGATAAATATTCAATGATTTACAACTGTAAAAATACCGGCTCACATTATAATCAATCCCTTTGATTCTCAGGATGTTCGGTGCAATCAGTTTTACCGTATCCCTGTTGGCATTTATATAGGTTTGTGCATCGATAATCTCATATTCCACGCCGTCCAGGACCGCTATGGAATTCTCATCAATATCAGCTTTTTTCTCCCATTTTCGGGGAAGCTCAACACCAACCAATATTGAGACATCGCCAATATAGCTGTTGCCGCTGCCGATTGGCCACTCCCCTTCCGGTGAACTTCCGGTAATATCGCCCCCCACAACACCATAATTGTAGAAGAGGGTCCGGACCTTGTTTCCGGCGATAATTCCTGATTTCCGGGCAGTCCGGTCTCCCAAAAGATGGTCCAGGGAATTCTCTCCCGCCACAAGGACTGTTGACAATCCCAAAAGAACCCAAAAAAGAAAAAAGCGCATTTTACATGAATATTTCATAGTATTCTCACAAATCAAATTGAACACCAGCAACGACACGTCTCGGATGACTGAAATTCGTGGGCTGTATCAGATACTCCCGGAGACCGTTAATCATTTTACTGGCTTGTGTTTCACTGTATTTATTTTCCAGGGTCGTATACGTGGCACGTCCCGTATCATCAAACACATTATATTCGTTCATCGTATCAAACAAATTGCTGACTCTGAGATAGAGATTAAAATGGATGCCTGCAAAATTCAGAGTTTTGTCAAAACGTATATCCACATTGGTTTTGGCAGGTTTTACACCTGTATTGGCAATTTGTGTCAGCCGTACCAGTTCAAGATTTCCAATAGTATATGGCATACCGGTAGACCATTTGGCTATGATTCCCACATTCCAGTTTCCCGGGACTCCGATATTGGTGGTGACATTCAACGTGTGTCGCTGATCATGTCCCAGAGGAATCAGTTGTTTCTCCGGTGTCATGTTATTATTGATGGCGTTATATGCGGCATTCCGGTCCACTGATACTCCTTCAGCCACCTGATACGTATAATCCACGAAGGCACTGAAGTAATTTGAATACCTTTTTTCCAGAGATATTGTTATTCCTTTGATTTCCGCATAATCATTATTGCTGTAAATAGAATACATGGTTCCCTGCTGATAGGTCTCAATAATTTTATCACCGCTCTGGAGATTCCGGATATCCCGGTAAAAAATGTCCAGCTGCAGTTTGATATCATTGGAAACCTGCTGCTGGAGCCCAATCTCATACTGATTGGTCCGTTCCGGTTTCAGATCGGCATTCCCCATTTCTCCCTGGAGTCCTGTACCCGTTCCCATCTGATAAAGGGGATTCTTATACAGTTTATCCATCAAAGGCATTTGGAGAAATTGTCCGAAAGACACGTGGATAGATCCCCGGTCCGATATGGGATATCCGAATCCGATTCGTGGAGAAATCTGATATTTTCCTTTCACATCCCTGTACCAGAAATCAGCTCTTTCTTCTATTGTATACTCATTGTCTGCCGTCATCTCGCCAGCCTGTATCACGCCATCGCCATTTGTATCTTTATAACGGTTTTTCGGGGCGATGGGGGTAAATATATTGGGATCCCTGGGATCCGAGAGGACATGAAAATTCGGATCAAAATAATCGAGCCGGATGCCAGCATTGACAACAATCGTATTGTATTCGATTTTATCCTGAATGTAGGCAGATAATTGCCACGGCTTTACAGGGTTCTCATGGACATAATCAGAAAAATCCTTTAAAACATTGTTTGCCTGTTCAGTAGTTTCAAATGAAGCAAACAGATAGTCCTGCAGAATGGAAAATTCTCCATTTACCAGCATGTCAAAATTGAAATTTCCAGACTGTCCATCCAAGTTGAATCTGAATTCAGATAAACGGGTTTGTTTAAATTCCACCCCGGTTTTGATTTCATGATGAAGGGTGATTTGATTGACATAATCCGCTTTCAAACTTGTCATATTTAAGCGGCGTTCATAATACTCATTTTCCATGCCGCCAACATTAAAGGTATTGAGGGGTTTCCCGGAATTGTTGGTCGCCGTGTTAATAATATCCACATTGATGATCTCATCGGGACCGAAGGGATAGTGATGATAATTGGTAGAATACCTTGACAATCCGAAGGTCAGGTAAGACCTGGATGAAATACCCCGATGAATATTGATATTGTGAGTGAGAGCCCGGCTGTATTTATTATTGAGCCCCTCTGGAGTGTATCGCCAGTCATGACTGTAATCGGTCCATGAAATATAATCGCCAAAGAGATTGGGAAGGTTATTACTGATAAAATTGTAGGAGATTCGAAGGGTAGGATTGATCCGCCAGGTGAGTTTGGACTGAAAATTCAGTTCCTCCGACGTATTCATGGGAATCCATGCATTATCTCCCGTTTTATATAAAATTGTCAGGGTATCATTGGCTGGATCTCCGCCATAGTTGGGATTTATGGACATCATGTGGGACATAAATGTTTGGTAATCATCAGTCACAACCACTGAATCCGGTGATTCAAGATGATAGAAAAAGTTGTCAGGGTCAAAGCGCCGTTGTCCCCATAAGTGTCCCTCGTGTGTGTAATATCTCATATTTGTATAGAAAAAAAGCTTATCTTTTACGAGGGGACCTTCAAAGGATAGTTGCAGATTTTTAATACTGAGTGGATTGATATCATCGATATGGGGAAAATAGTCTGTTTCGTCTGAGATATAATCACCGAAATAGGTGTGGATATTACCGCTGAATGTATTGGATCCATCCTTTGTGACGATATTGACCACACCGGACATGGCATTGCCGTATTCTGCGTTGAAAGATCCGGTGATCACCTGAAGCTCTGCTACGGCTCCGGCATCCACTACCACACCCTGGTTTCCGGTAAAAGGATCGGTGACAGGGACACCATCCACCATGTACATAGTCTCCCCTTTACGGCCACCGCGGAAATGCCCATCCACAATACCCGCCTTGGTTCCGATCACTTCGCTTACCGTTTCAATGGGCATATTGGCAATATCATCTGCGCTCACGTGAGAAGCCGAGGATGTCCTGTCCCGGACAATCATAGGTCGATCGGCCACAACCGTCACTACTTCACCTTCCACTGCTTCCACACGCATTTCAATGTCAAGGTTCGTGGTACGGTCTACAGAAACAGAGACATTTTGCAAGGACTGTGGAGCATATCCGATCATGGAAGCCCGAATCATGTATTCGCCGGGAGGTACATTCAGAATGACAAAATTTCCATCCATATCCGATGCCGCTCCCAGATATGTACCTTCAATGATGATATTACATCCGACCAAAGGTTCACCGGTCCGGGCATCTCTCACCTGTCCGATAATTTTTCCCGTCGTACTCGCGTATAACCATCCGGATGCAATAGCGAGTATCCATGATAAAACAAGAATTTTAAGCTTCATTGTTTTCCACTCAGTTAATTATTCAAACAACTTTTGAAAAATATAAAATGACAGAAAACATAAAACAAATAAAAAGTCACTCAATTCTTAACAAATATCTTTTTTTAAGAATCCTCAGGAAATTTCACGTGTATGTTCCCGCAGCCATTGCTGTTCTTTTTCCGTTAAAAATGGAGATAGTTTTTCCCTGACCTGTGCATGGTATGCATTCAGCCACTGTCTTTCTTCAGGTGTTAGGTATTTACTCTCAATCATTGAAATATCGATAGGACAGAGAGTTACCGTTTCAAATTCGAGAAATCCTTTTTTTGAGGATTCGCGGCATAAGATCAGGTTTTCAATCCGTATGCCGTATTTGCCTTCAAAGTAAATTCCGGGTTCGTTGGACATAAGCATTCCGGCTTTCAGGGGGACATCCGATTTCAGGGATATCCGCTGAGGCCCTTCATGGACGTTGAGGAAGCATCCCACACCATGACCTGTGCCATGACCATAATTGAGTCCTTCCTGCCATAAATACTTCCGGGCCAGAATATCCAGATTGGCACCGGTTGTTCCCTCGGGAAAAACTGCCCGGCTTAAATTGATCATCCCTTTCAAGACCCAGGTGAAGTGTTTCTTTTGTACAGGTGTCGGATTGGAGAGGGCTATCGTACGGGTGATATCTGTTGTTCCGTCTAAATACTGGCCACCGCTGTCCACCAGTAAAATCCCCTTCGCTTTTATGAACGATGCCGTTTCCTCCTTTGCAGAATAATGCACAATCGCCCCATGTTCGCCATATCCGGCAATGGTTGAAAAGGAAAGTCCCTTAAAAAGAGGCTGCTCAGCACGAAATTTTTGCAATTGATCAGCTACGGTTATTTCCGTATACCTTTCATATTTTACGGTCTGATGAAGCCAGGCCATCCACCGGACCATCGCAGCCCCGTCCCGGATATGAGCCGACCGGATGCCATTCTGTTCGACAAGGTTTTTGACACTTTTAAAAAGGGTTGCAGGACTTACTCCTTCAATCACCTTATGAGCCGATTCCCTTATCAGGCGTTCATGATATGAAGATGTTCTTCCGGCATCAATAAGCACATGCTGTCCTGAACATAACTCCGGTAGCATTTTACGGATATCGTTATAGTTTTTGAATGTCACACCCTCTGCACGCAGCTCTGCCTCCAATTCCTCCGGTATTTTTTTGGGTTCGATAAACCAGATAATCCGTTGCCGGTCCAACCAGAGATAAGAAACAACGAGAGGATTGTATTCCACATCTCTCCCCCGGACATTCAACACCCAGGCAATTTCATCCAAAAGTGTTAACAAAATAGCTTCTGCATGATTATCCAGTAAATATTTCCGAATGCGGTCAATTTTTTGGGGACTCCCTTCTCCGGCATAATCCATCATGTAACGAAAGGCAGGATATTTTGGCAAGGATGGGCGATACTCCCAGATTCGCCCGACAAGATCTCTATCTCCGTTATAAACATATTCTTTTTCAGAAAAGAGTTTATGCCATGATTGAACCTTCGCGGCAGGCAGGCAGGTGCCGTTGAACCCGATGACGGATTTGGGAGGAAGATTTTTAATAATAAACTCTTCAACAGATGGAATGCCCGGATTTCCGGACCGGAAAAGGGTTATAGAGGATCCGGCCAGCTCTTTTTCCGCCTGAATGAAATAGCGCGAATCGGTCCATAATCCGGCAAATGTCTGCGTGATTACCAGGGTTCCTGCTGAACCCGTAAAACCTGAAAGCCATTTTCGTGTTTGCCAGTGATCCGGAATATACTCGCCCAAATGGGGATCAGATCCGCCATCATACCAAAGATCAATACCCTCATCTGCCATGACACGCCGTAATGCATCAATATGAGCCGGTTGTTTCGTATCGGTTTTCATCTTTTCTGTTATACTCCCGGATTAAATGATATCATGATTTATTTTGCTTTCAGAACCTATGGTTTGTATGTAATCATGATACTCCTTTTGCATTTCCCGCAGCTGCTTTGACAGGTCATTCAACCTGAATTCAATGGAATTCATGACATGAAACTGGAAATGTTCTAATTTAGTCTGTTTATGAATCATCCAGACAATTTTAATAGAG
>LGGY01000271.1 GCA_001509335.1 Fidelibacterota bacterium 46_43 | reverse complement strand
AAAAAACCTCGGTATTGTCGGGGTTCTGAATGATAAAAAAGAACTGATCGGTGTGGTGACGGACGGGGATTTGCGACGGGCCGTGGAAAAGTATGAGAACATTTTTAAATGTAAACCGGAAGATATTATGACCCACAATCCCAAAAAGGTCACCCCGGGACGCCTGGCCGTAAGCGCTCTCCACCAGATGGAAAAATACAGCATTACTTCTGTCTTTGTGGTTCAGAATAATAACAGCCTGCAACCGATCGGACTGATCCATATCCATGATATTCTCAAATCCGGGATTGTGTAGATGAGATGAAAGGTCTCATTTACAAACAGGTGTCCAATTTGCTGCTGACTGGATGAAAAGGAACTTGAAAAAGCATGGGAGTCCCCCGACCAGGAAAGCTGGAATGCCGTTCTGACCATGAGTCGGCAGGATAAACTCAGTGCCCGGGTTTATGCCGGGAGGATGAAACAATTTAATGAGACCGGTGAAGTGTATATCGGGGATAGCATGCGGGTGGATTTTTACAATGACGAAGGCAGACATACTTCTTTTCTGAAATCGGACAGTGGGATTGTCAATGAAAAAAAGCAAAATCTCATTGCCATCGGAAATGTGGAATTCCGCGAAAGGGATACTCTCTACGGCACGGGTTTCAGAAGTGATGTAAGACTCGAAAACTGGACAATTGATAAACCCCGGGGAAGTACCCGCCGGGAATATGACGTGGAAGATTAAACGGATAGATTATGAAAATTTTGAAAGCGGAAAATCTTGTAAAAATCTATGGGAAACGGAAGGTGGTGGATCATGTATCCGTCCACGCCAAAAAAGGGGAAATTGTCGGACTCCTGGGACCGAACGGTGCAGGAAAAACAACGACTTTTTACATGATTACCGGCATGATCCGCCCTGATGCAGGAAAGATTTTCCTGGATGACCTGGAAATTACTCATCTGCCCATGTATAAACGGGCCAGACTGGGTATTGGTTATCTTTCCCAGGAGGCTTCTGTTTTTAGAAAACTGTCTGTAGAAGACAATCTGCGGCTGGTGCTGGAAATGATGGGTTTGTCCAAAGCAGCGATGATGAAGGAAATCAACCGCTTACTGGATGAATTCCACATTCAGCATATCCGGAAAAATAAAGCATTTACTTTGAGCGGCGGTGAACGGCGACGGATTGAAATTGCCAGGACTCTTGCATCTCATCCGGATTTTATTCTCCTGGATGAACCCTTTGCAGGCATTGACCCTATCGCCGTGGAAGATATTCAGTCCATTATCCTGGATCTGAAAAAAAGAAATATCGGGGTCGTCATTACAGATCATAATGTCCATGAAACTCTGAGTATTACGGACCGTTCTTATCTGTTGTTTGAAGGACAAATCCTCAAGGAAGGGACAGCCCACTTTTTGGCGGAGGATCCCGATGCGAAAAAACTCTATCTGGGTGAAAAATTTAAACTTGACCGATAATTTCCCATGACACTCAAATTACACCTGTCTCAAGAACAACTTCAGAAACTCACACCGCAGCAGATTCAACTATCTGCCCTGCTGCAATTACCCATCCAAAATCTGGAGCAGGCTATTGATGAAGAGCTGGAAAAAAATCCCGCCCTTGAGATAGACGAAGAGGCAACACTCCGCAAACTGGAACGAAAAAAAGGGGATGAAAACCGGGATCGTCAGGAGAGCTATGATGATCCGGAATACGACTGGGAATCGCTGTTCAGCCGGGCAAACCGCTCAGCCGGGTTCTCATATGGGGGACGTGAAGAGTCTCCGGACCTCCCCCAGCCGGATACCCCCGGGTTTTTTGAAAAGATTTTACAACAGATCCGGACCAGCGGACTCAGTGAAGAAGATATGACCATTGCTGAACAGATTATCTGGAATACGGATTCTGACGGCTACCTGAAAGTGCCTGTTGAAAATATTGCCTACCGCTTGAATGTGGCTCCCGAAAAGGTGGAAGGGGTGCTGCATCTTATTCAACAAATGGATCCCCCGGGTATCGGTTCACGGGATTTACGGGAATGTCTGCTGAGTCAATTAAGAGAAATGGACGTTCCGGACTATGTGGTAAAAATTGTAAAATACCATTTCAACGATTTTGCCAACCATCGCTTCGAGCAGATTCTTCGTCAGCTGAACATTTCCCGGGAGGATTTGGATAAAGCACGGAAAATCATCGGCCGCCTGAATCCCAAACCGGCATCGGATGATTCATCTTTTGACAATTATGTGGTGGTCCCCGATTTGATTGTAACTGAAGAGAATGGGGTCTTTCAGGTCATGGTAAATGACGGATCTATCCCGGAACTTAAAATATCTTCCACATATCTGGATCTGGTATCCCGAAAGAAAAAGGTGGATAAGGAAACCCGCGATTATCTGAAAAAAAAGATAGATTCAGCCCGCTGGTTTATCCAGTCTGTATATCAGCGTCGCGACACCATG
>LGGY01000023.1 GCA_001509335.1 Fidelibacterota bacterium 46_43 | reverse complement strand
CCATATTGTTCAAGCAATTTTTTCAGTGTCAAACTGATCACTGCCGAATCTTCAACAATACCGATTTTAAAAGGGTCTGAGCTAGTGAAAATCATGGTTAACCTGCGCTTACGTTTCAGTGAAAACCTAAACATTTATAAAACTAAAGGGAAGAAAATTGTATAAAAAAAGCCCGCAAAGATGCGGGCTTCGAGATTGTCCGGCAGATTATTTCAGCTATCTCTGCTATGGGACATCCTGTTAATGATACCGGCCAGGATTACCGATTTGAATACGGCACCGGGAATAAAGGGAATGATGCCCTTCATCACTGCCGGTTCCCAGGAGACAAAGCGGCTGAGCCACAGGGCGCCGAAGAACAGAATCGCTGCATGGGTGATAAAACCGGCGACCCAGACATTCAGGAAACGATGTTCCAGGGACCATTCCAGCCAGCGCCCAAAGAGAAAGCCCATGGGAAGAAAAGCCAGCAGGTACCCACCGGTAGGACCCGTCAGATGGTAAAAGCCCCCGGCACCCATGGCAAAGACAGGCAGGCCGGTCAATCCTTCAGAAAGATACAGGAGAATACTCAGGGTTCCCCTTTTTGAGCCCAACAGTGCCATGACGATGAGGACAGCCAGTGTCTGAAGAGTCACGGGGACCATGGAAAAGGGGACGGGGACAGCCACCCGGGCGCTCAGGGCAATAAAGAGCGATCCGGCGGCAATCAGCACCAGATTCAAGGTGTAGGTTTTAACTCCCTGCTGAACGGTTCGTAATTGGTTTGTTTTGATGTACACTGAGACCTCCTCTATTTCATGTAGACCATTTTATGACTTTTCAACATTCTTTCCGGTGTTGAAAGGGTGTAAATATACACACCGGAACTGACGGGAATACCCCGCTGATTTTGTCCATTCCATACGGCCTCATACCATCCGGCCTGATGGTTCCGGCTTACCAGGGAAGTTACAAATTCACCCCGGATGCTGTAGATATTCAATTGAACAGGACCGGCCTGAGGCACGCCATAGCGAATACTAGTTTCGGGGTTGAAAGGATTGGGATAATTCTGGTCCAGTTCCCAGGTCTGGGGTATGGACGCAAGGGGTTTTTCCACAGAAGAGACATGTTCCAGGTAGATCCCCACATTATCCAGGAGCACTCCAATCAACTGGTTGCTGTCGTTAGAAACAAATCGGAAACGGATCCAGAGTTTCTCCTCGCCGGCATAATCATCCAGGTTTACAGCCCGTTCTTTCCAGTTGTTGTCAATTCCCGAGAGGGAATCTTTCACCGTCCAGTTTACGGAATCCGTACTGGCTTCCACATAGAAAATATCCTGACCGGCTTCCGTCACATACCAGACCCAATATTTCAGGGCGACCACATCGGCCAGACTCAGATCGAATCCCGGTTTAAAGGTGAGAGTTGCATTCATATTGGGAAGATAGGGAGAAACCCCGCCGTTTACATGGGCTGTCCAGTATCCCTCATGGGCAGGGAATATCCGGGTTGTTCCCCATCCACCTGTGGCATCCCAAAAGGGCTTGGCCGTTTCAAAATCATCCACCATATTTCCCACCACCACGGTAGTTTTCAGGGTATCGTTGTAATCGTTGTAATCCTCTGTCAGGTCCAGGGGATAGACGATGAAATCGAGGACACCTGTTTCCATGGGTGTAATGGGTTTAAAGGTTACAACCTGTGATTCACCGGGTGCAATGGATGCCAATGTGGATGTATCAGCGTAAAAAGGTTCACCTGCTTTGGTGGCATAACACACCACATTCATATCCGTTTCAGTATTCTGACCTATATTGCTCACTACGGTACCGATTTCAATGGGGAAAAGGATGGATAAAGCCGATCCCGGCAGGGACAGACTTTCCACAAAGATATCATGGGGTGGTTCTGTCAGATTGATCACCAAATTAACGGAGCGGTAAAAATTGAGAGAATCATTCAGAAGCACCTGAATCTGTCCGGTATAGGATCCGGCTTCAAGTTCTCTCGAATCCACCGTGAGGATGACATCTCGTGATTCTCCGGGATAAAGTACACCGTTCACACCCTGGGCACTGATCCAGTCCACCTCATCCACTGTGCCTGAAAAACCTTTGGGAACAAAACCTTCTGCTTCTTCGCCTGTATTGCTCAGGAGGATGCTACTTCCGTCGCTGATTTCAATATTATCGACCAGGAATCCTGTCAGTGAGGGATCATCGGCTGTAGAATAGCCCTGATCCGACGCAAAGGCAAAGCGGATCATCACACCGGAAGATTTGTAGTTTGAAAGGTCAAATTCCACAGGGACCCACCCATCGCTTGAACCGGCCCAGCCGGCGATGCCGGGACCCATATTCCAGCCCTGGTCCGGATGTCCAAAGCTCCACAGGCTTTCACAGGTATAAGCCGGAGTAACAGGCTCGATCACCGTCCAGGTCGCACCGCTGTCAGCGGATACCCACACATTGACGCCATCCCATCCGTCATAATCCGGTTCATTATTCCCGGCGGCTTCCACATCCCATTTTCCCATGAAAGAAAGTTTAGGGGTTTCAGTCCCGCTTAAATCCACAAGAGGTGTATATAAATACTGAAGAACGCCATCTGAATACCCACCGACGCTTTCATCCCCGCACCACCAGGATGTGCCGTCATACGCATCAAAGGAACTGATGTGGAAATAGGGATCCGCATTTTTTCCGCCATAGATGAGGGAATAAAATTCCGCCACATCACTGCTGATATTCGTGAACGTGATGGTATCACTCCGTACATCCCCTACTGTCATATTCAGTTCAATTTCATTGTCTGAAATCGCCAGGGGGTCTTGCGTCATTCCGCTGTATACATAAACACCATTATATCCAAAATCCATATCATCCCAGGTAATTCGGAAATAACCGCCTTCCCCCCAGGATGGCCCCCAGCTGTTTTTCACTATCCAGCATCGTTCGATGTCATCCCAACCGACAATCAAAACAGCATGGCCCCCTTCACTGGTTTCAGAGACCCGCTTGTACACACCGCTGGTATAATTATAAAAATCCGAGTAGACCTGCATGGATACACTCAGGGGATGCTGATACACAGCCTGTTTGATGTTGTCTATTAATGGTTTTGAACCGGTCACATAGCCCCATCCGGGAAAGGTGAGGGCTTCGCTTTGCCAATTATCACAGACATTAGTGCAGGGAGCGTCATTGGCTGTATAGGGGAAACAGCTTTCAGAGGGAACACCTCCCACTTCCAGAATAAAATCCAGGGCATACCCGGTAAAGTAACCTTCGTTTGCCGTTGCCTCATCGTTACAGGAAATAAGAAACTGTTCAGAAAGATCGATGAGGGTATCCGGATCATCTGTAATAATCCGATACCAAGATTCCAGCTGAGCTGTCGCCGAGAAGGACCAGCAGCTTCCTGCAGGATTCTGGTTCTTCACCGGTGTCACCCAGTTCCCGTTGTTGTCCCGCCAGTCAAAATGGGACGGAAGATTTTCCACCACCGGTAAATCAATGATTTGATCATCGATATTTTTTTCCCGCGGCCCTGTATCTCCCAGGAGTTGCCGCCGGGCTTCCGGGCTCATTTTCGAGATTTCCGTTTCGCCGGCTTTCCAGTTGTAACCGGCTTCGTCAATCGCTTTTTGAATTGCTTCCACAGACATCCCCTGTCCAAAAGCCAGAGATGTCAGGACCACAAGCAGCATGAAGGGTACAAAATGCCGGAATCTGATTGCATACTTCATCGTTTTACCTCATATATCATCTTAGATATTTTGAGAATGTAAAAATTTTATCCCGTGTTTGTCATCTAAAAAGTGTTCAACAGGTTGAATTCATGCTTTTAGTGGGATAAACCCTGAAAAAATGATAATTTCCGGCGAATTGACAGGAGACATATATGGCAGCAACGGTTGCAATTGTGGGACGGCCGAATGTGGGAAAATCAACGCTTTTCAACCGGATTCTTCGGGAACGGAAGGCGATTGTAGATAAAACTGATGGCGTAACCCGGGACAGGGTTTACGCGAATGTGGAGTGGAGCGGAAAACATTTTACCTTGATCGATACGGGTGGAATTATGATTCATCCCAAAGATCAAATTGAAGATAATGTTCGCAAACAGGCACTCATCGCCATCGAAGAAGCGGATCTTATCCTCTTTTTGCTGGATGGTCCGACGGGTATTACCCATATTGATCATGAAATCGCCCGGATTTTAAAGCGCTCGGACAAAAAAATCCTCCCGGTTGTCAATAAAATCGACGATGTAAAACATGAATCCATGATTTGGGAATTCCACAATCTTGGACTGGGGGATCCCCTGATGGTCAGTGCCCTTCTGGGACGGGCAACGGGTGATGTATTGGATGAGGTGATTAAACGGCTTCCTGAAGAAATGCCCCGGCAGGAACTGGAACCGGATATCAAACTGGCCCTTCTGGGCATGCCTAACGCGGGAAAATCCACCATGGCCAATGCCTTTTTAGGAATGGAACGGCATATCGTGACAGATATCCCCGGCACTACACGGGATAGTGTAGACAGTACCTTTAAATATCACGGGAAACAAATACAGATTGTGGATACGGCAGGACTCCGGAAACGGACCCGTATCAGTGATTCCATTGAATACTACAGCCTGGTTCGCTCCAAAAAAACCATCGAGCACAGTGATGTGTGCATACTGATTGTGGATATTTCCAAGGGGTTTTCGCGGCAGGATGTGCAGATCATCCGTGAAATTCAGGAACGGGGCAAGGGATTGGTCATTGCCCTGAACAAATGGGATTTGATTGAAAAAGAGACCCGCACGGCAGGGATGTACCTCAAATCACTCCATTACGAATATCCCGTCTTAAAGCACTACCCCGTCTTTTTTATCTCCGCCCTGGAACGGAAACGCCTTCTGAAAGTTCTGGATGAAGCTTTGGCCGTAAGGGAACGCTTGCACATTCGAATACCCACATCGGAGCTCAATGATGTATTCGGCCGCATCATTGCCAACAATCCTCCGCCGTCTGTCCGGAGCAAATACGGAAAAATCAAATATGTCGCCCAGGTACGTACCAGTCCCCCACACATTGCATTCTTTTGCAATGAACCCTCCTGGATTCAGGATCACTACAAGCGCTTTCTGGAATCCAAACTCCGGGAACTCTATGACCTGTCCGGTGTGCCCCTGAAAGTTTCCTTTAAAAAGAAGTAATGCGGTATTTTAATACATTCATCGTTTTTTTTCTTGTGGCTGCAGCCCTCTTTGGAGGTCCGGGACACTTGATTCCCCCTTCCAAAAGCGGAATGAATCTTCGGCCGGACGGACTGGATCAGACATATATTTCACCGGAAGGTTTGTTTGCCCTCCACTATACAAACACGGGAAAAGACACCGTGCCCCAAATTTATTCTACCGATTCGGGTGTACCGGATTATATTCTCTTCGCCGGGACTTATCTGGAAAGAGGCTACCGTTTGCTCAAAGATACCCTGGGATTGCCCCAACCCCCGGTGGATGACATCCGGAATCCGGAAATTGATATATACTTTCACCGCCTGGGATACGGGGTGTACGGACAAACAACCCTTGAACTCTCAAAAACACTGCCGGGTCGACCCAAAGCCTATACCTCTTTCTCGGAAATTCACCATACACTTACCGGAACCGGATTTTATACTGAAGGACTTGAAGCTCTGAAAGTAACCTGTGTGCACGAACTGTTTCATGTATTCCAGGTAGGTATCGGCATCTGGAATTTTAAAGAGGATCTGTGGTTTTATGAAACGTCGGCAACCTGGATTGAAGAAGTTGCCTATCCGGATGTGAATGACTATTTCCAGTATGTTGAGCGCTATGTAAATGACTGGGGAAAACCCATCTATGACTATATTTACGAGAATGTGACCTGGCTCCTCTTTTTGAATGACCGTTACAACGGAGAAGCCTCACCGGCCATTTG
The DNA here is from genome assembly GCA_001509335.1 of Fidelibacterota bacterium 46_43. Lineage (GTDB taxonomy): Bacteria > Fidelibacterota > Fidelibacteria > Fidelibacterales > Fidelibacteraceae > Fidelibacter. The sequence goes on along the minus strand of LGGY01000023.1, from coordinate 2,224 downwards.
GAACGCCATTGCAGAGCAACCTGTATGGCCTGCCATAACCGCTTATCTGACTGAAAAAAGCGGGTCAAAGGGCTGGTCTGAACATTTGGCGGCATGGGGCATGGAGCATCTGTATGCTGATTATCTCCCGGATTTATCCCACTTTGACGATGGTGAAACCTATTCCCCCCTCCTATTCCCTGCCGGAACCTTCAGCTCTTATTCCATGACTGATTCCTTTACGGTGGTTACCTACGGGCAACCCTTCAGTTCAAGTTTCTATAAAATCCAGCATATCACCACACCCGGTATTCAAATCAGGATTCTTAGTCCGGGAAAAATCTCGGGGAAGGCCTGGGTTTCAAAATCAGTTATCGGAGCGGTGGATTTATCACGGGATTTTACCACCATCAGCGGTACCGGTGTCCCCTGGGATCTGTTGATTGCTCTGGGAACAGAAGAAGCGTACACATCCGGTGAAGCTCTCCGAATAACCCTTGATATCCGTGAAGGAGAATCCTCCCTCCTCTCCCTTTTCCCCAATCCTGTCACGGATCCCTCTTTTATATCCATCCGGTATCATCTTAAAAATGATTCTGAAAAAGGGAAAATGGACATATATGATATCCGGGGACGGGAAATCCGCAGCCTGGCACTTTCCCGGGAAGATACCCGTTCAGGGCTCCACACAGTAACCACAAACCTTCCGGAAACGCTGGCATCCGGTATATATATCGCAGTTCTGCGCTTTGACAACCATACGTTTCCTGCAAAATTCACCTTGCTGAAATGAAATTCAAAACCATTAAAAAAGAAGTCCACACCAAATTTACAGAAAAGGGCAGCAAATTTATGGGACATGCTTATCCCGTTACATCAGCAGATGAGGCGGAGATGATATTAAAAGAAATACGAAAAACGTATTATGATGCCACCCACAACTGTTATGCCTGGCGTGTGGGGACGGAAAAAGATAAACTTTTCCGGTACAGTGATGATGGCGAACCGTCGGGTACAGCAGGAAAACCCATTTTTGATATGCTGGATAAATACGAAGTCACCAACCTGCTGGTCGTAGTGACCCGGTATTTCGGCGGGACCAAATTGGGGACGGGCGGATTGGTCAGAGCCTATTCACAGTCGGCTGATATTACCTTATCAGAAGCACAAATCATCACCCAGGAAGTGGGAACGATGGTTCAGATTACCTGCACATACGAGGAACATCCCCTTATTATGCGGATTCTGAATACTTATCCTGTCATCCGTTTGAATCAGGAATTTACAGAAAGCGTCCGGATATCCGTGGAAATTGATGAAACTTACCTGTCCGGCTTGGAGCGGGATATAAAAAATGTCACGGCAGGGAGAGGGTATGAGAATATGAGGGTGTAATGGTACGAGAGCATGATGGGGCGAAGGTGTAAATAACTCCGGGTTTTAGTTTGGGGGAAACGAGGATACGAGGGAGAGAGGGAGCGTAGGGTGTGGACCTGTGTGTCCGCCCAAATGATTGAATAACGAGGAACGAGGTTCAGGTAGCGAATATCAAATGTTCGGAACGTTCATTGACCCGTGCAATCCAATTCATCATTCTAATATATACATTTATATTAATAATAATATTATCTTGCTTCATGTTGCATTTCGGTGTATTTTACCCTCGGGGTGGGGGGCGTTATCTAACCGAAATCATATATTCCATCTCTCGTATAATTCCTGAACTAAATCAAAAAAATCCTATTTATCCCATTAAAGAAGCTAGAAGCTGGAAGTTAGAAGTTGGCTTCGCTGCGCTGTGTGAATCAATCCAATCAATCGAATCAATCTGCTGTCTACTGTCCACTGCCCACTGAAAAAAGTGACGCGTAACACGTGACAAGTGGTCCAATCCCCCAATCAAACCAATCGAATCAATCATTATAAGAAGCTGGAAGTTGGCGTCACTCCGCTCCTGGCGAATCAATCGAATCAATCAAATCAATCAAATCAATCAAATCAATCATCCAATCTATTCAATCATCCAATCAAACCAATCCCCCAATCTAATCAATCGAATCAATCAATATTTGACTTTCGACTTTCATCATCAAGAATCTTCTTTCCCGCCTTATATCCAATTTCAATCAGTTTCGGTGTTTGGTCCGTATCCACCCGGCTGGCGCCGGAAAGGTCGGGTGTAATCAGGATATCGGCTTGTTCCGTATAGATTTTGGAGGCGTTGGTAATCATGAAATCGAAGGTA
>LGGY01000166.1 GCA_001509335.1 Fidelibacterota bacterium 46_43 | reverse complement strand
GGTTTATTTTATCCCCGGGGGGTCCTAAGCATAGAGTTCTTCCTATATAGTGAAATTAGAATAATATGAATACGCATGGTCTTTGTCCTACTCATCCAACCCCAAACCTGCAAACTTCAACCCGTAACTCACAACCCCTTAAAGCGTTCAATAAATTCTCTTACGGGAGGTCTTAACTGACTGTAGTCCAAATTTTTCCGGTGAATAGCATTAGCTATGATAGTCAGTTGTTCTTCGACAGGGATTTTGCGGTTAATCACGATGACCGATTCCTCCCGGATGCGGCAATATCCACCTTTTACTGTCCCGACGGCTTTTTCGAGCTCAATGTCCAGGTTATTCAGAAATTTTTCCAGTTCTTCCAGGATTTTTTGGGATGTCATCAGAGCAGATCTTCCTTTCCGACTACCGGCAGGGCATCCACAATTCCTTTTATGGATTCTGATTCATCCCTTGGGATCAGCAAAATCACCCCTTTATCGGCAATCACAATGAGGTTGTGGATATTACGGGCAAACACCTGGGCTCCGGAGGAATAGATATAATTCCCGGATGATTCCAGCAGGTAACCATCTCCCCGGAGAACATTACCATATTTATCCTTTTTTTCCAGACTGTAAACCGCATCCCAGCTTCCCACGTCGCTCCAGCCGAATTTTCCGCGGACCACTTTCACATGTCTGGCATTTTCCATCACACCATAGTCAATGGAGACAGGTTTAATGGTTCTCCAGAGTTTTTGAAGGGTTTTATCATACATTTCGGTATCCATGGTGCCGGACAGGGTGTCGATAATTTCATAGAGCTCAGGCAGATATTTTTCAATTTCTTTTAAAATCACATCTGCCCGCCAAATGAACATTCCGCTGTTCCAGAGGAATTCTCCGGAGCTTAAAAAGCGTTTGGCTGTTTCAAGATTGGGCTTTTCAGCAAAGGTTTTTGATTTATACACCAGGGTGCTGTCTGGAAGCGGTTCTTTTTCTACCTGAATGTAGCCATATCCTGTTGCCGGGCGTGTCGGTTCAATCCCAAAAGTTATAAGAACATTCTTTTCCGTCGCAATCCGGACCCCTTCATTCAGGCAGGCAATAAAATCCTTTTCATCCTGAATTAAATGATCCGCCGGAAAAAGTCCCATCACCGCTTCCGGATCTCTTTTTTTCAAGACCGCAGCCGCCAGAGCAATGGCCGGAGCTGTATTTTTGCCTGACGGTTCAATGATAAAGTTTTCCCAGGACAGGTTTGGATTCTGTGCAAGGATCATCTCAGCCTGGTGGTAGTTAGTAATGATGTAAAGCCGCTCAAGAGGTGAAACTTTTAGAAGGCGTTTTATGGTAAGATTAATCATTGACTCATCACCAATGATGTCCAGCAACTGTTTGGGGCTGTCTTTCCGGCTACGTGGCCAAAAACGTTTTCCCACTCCCCCCGCCATAATGATACTGAAATAATGTTCATTCATCACGCTTCATCTCCTGTCTGATTGAAACAGACCCTTTTATAAAGGTACCTTTCATTCATCATCAAAAAGTAAATCCATTTCCGTATCCCAGCGGGCCCGGATTTGTATTTCGTCCATCAGTGGCCTGGCAATTTCCGGAGCCCTGTACGGCCACAGCCATCCGTGATCCTGCCGGCCGTTTTGGTTCCTGTCCGGATAATACCATAAACTATACTCACCTGCAAATACATTCTCAAAAATACATGTACCTGGTGTAGTTATGACCTTTTGATAACGCCCTTTTTTTCCTGTAAGGATAAATCCAACCTGTTTATACGGCATTTCCGGAACATGGCAAATAAAACGTCCCGAATCACTCTCTGCAATATACCTGACTGATACTGTATCGTTCCATTCCAAAATGGTGGGATAAGCTTCCGGAAGAGGTACTGTGACAGCAAGCCGGCCGTTAAAATCTTTTGTTTTCCAACTGTCATCCGGTTTAAAGCGTCCCGGCAGAGAGGCACGCATCACCCTCCGGGATGTATCCCCGGGAGTAAGTGCCATCACCGTAAGAGTATCCATATCAACAGGCGGTTCGAGAACCAGGCAATTGTCCTGCCAACTCACGCGTCCCAGGGTATCGGTAAAGGTTCGGACCGCCAGTGTATCCGAAAAAGGTCCGGCTGAAACTCCCAGGGTATCGGATAAAAGATTGATATGAAAACGATACAATGAATCGGTAATCATCCGGTGATAAAGGCGGACATCTTTTCCAAGTATTTGAAAAGTATCCACCGGAAAATCATTGACGACAAAAGCATTCTTCATCGTTTGAGATGATGGAACTTTGGTAAATTTTAATTCGGTAACGGTAGGATAAAGGTTCTTACCGGAAACATATTTCATGGGGACAAAATTTCCCCGGACAACCCCTAAATCGATGCGGCGTACGGCAGAGTCTTCCATGGCAATATGCAGGGTTTCCGGCAATACCAAATCATCAAACCCCGGGGAGTAAGATTTACTTTGATCATGATCCACAATGCCGGACAAGGTATACAATCCCGGCGGAATTGCCTGAAACCGGTAAAACCCTTCGTGATCCGTCTCCGTGAGATAGCTGAGGTGACTGAACAGGGAATCAGGGCGCCATTCACCGAAAGCCAATCCAATCAGAATTCTGTCTTTTTTCCTAAAATTCGGAACCCGGCCAAAGATTACTCCTTCCGGTATTTTTTCCCCTGTAGTAAACGTATAAAAGATCCCTTCCTCCAGGTGATTGCCCCGAAGATCCTGGATACTTCGATTAAAAACCAGTGTATACACTGTACTGTCTTCCCAATGATCCACGGGAAATACCCGGACCCGGTTCCGGCGGATTTTTATGCGGGTTTCTGTCGTATTCAGGGGAAAAAGCATAAAGCTTGCACGCACTGAGGTGGGATTCAGACTCTCAGAAAATGTCAATACAATGGACTGGTTTACAGGAACCCGTGTAGATTCCCACGAAGGCTCCACAGCGATGAGCTCCGGCGGGGTTTTATCTTCAGGTCCCCCTCCCGGAGGTGCCTGTGCCGCACATCCTGCAAGAATCCATACGACAATGCAGAAGAATATATATTTACGCATAACGGTAATCCTTCAGATCATAGGGGATGGGAAGATCCCACCCAATGCTTTCTTTTAAAATACGGCAGGTATGAACAGCCAGCCTGACACCGTAATTAATAGCTTTTTCCAAAGCAAACGAAAAATCAGGATCCCGTTGCCAATGGGGAGTAAATATCCGGGAATCCTGCCGTTGAACCACAAAGAAAATCCATGTTTCAATACCCTGCTTCACCAATTTTTCAAGCAATTGGACATGGGATCTCCCACGGGATGTCACTGCATCTGGAAAACGGGCAATTCCATCCCCTTCCACCAGGGTCACACTCTTCACTTCCATAAAAACCTGTTTCCCTGAAGATGTTTTAAGTTCAAAATCCAGGCGGTGGTTTTCCACCGGAACTTCACTTCGAACCAGGGAATAGTCTTGAAATCCCGGAAGACAGTGATTTTGAAGGCTCTGTAAAACCAGCAAGTTAGGATAGCGTGTATTGATGGACACATAACCCATGGGGGTATTTACCAGGTGAACGGTGTATTGTGTTTTTTTACCTGTACGGGGTGTATGTTCAATCAGGAGTTCCACACCAGGTATAAGAAGTTCCTTCAACCTCCCCGGATCGGGTAAATGGGCATCTACAGTATTTCCATTCACGCAGCAACGGATTAAAAAACGGTTTGGACGTTCGATAAAACGGGCTTCACAAAGGGGTGGCAGGTGTACTCGGCAGGCAGAATCTGTCATTCTTTTTTCCCAACAGGTGCCATATAAATCACAAATTCCTCCACACCATCCACACCGACCAGATCATCGATTTTATACTGATGATAAGCCCCAATGGCACACGTTCCGCATCCGATGGATTCAGCCGCCAGATAGAGGTTTTGACACACATGACCGGAATCCTGGGCAATCAGTTTAGGGCTTACGGGACCAAAGCGCCATTCCGTCCGGTAAGGAATAGCTGTCCAAATGAAAAGGACCGGAGCCTTGGCACAAAAATCCTTGCCAAGGCAGGCTTCTTTAACCAGTACTGCATGATTGGGGATAGGTCTGATGTAACACATATCATGATTCAAAGGCTGGTACAGGTAGAGTCCGGGTGTCAGTCCATCCACATTCTGGACAGCCAGGTAAGTTTCCAGGGGATGCCTGCAACCTCCGGAAGGAACCATTCTGAAAGCCGATTCACCTTCCTTCCGTATCCCCCTGAATCCGGCAGTAGCCCACAGGAGGAAAGATAATTCTTCAAGGGTAAGAGGTGTATCACTGAAATGTCTTCTACTGGCCCTTCGATAAATAACATCCCTTAATGGCATAGTTCCCAAGTCTAAAAGTTCCACAGGCGGTAAATTGACGCACTGTGTGACATCGGCCGTGGGCTTTTGCAAAGGAGGCGCTGGTTCACCCTTTCCTTTCGGGGTTTTTGACCAATCGGGATTTTCCCAACCATCTGCCCGGAGCCATTGGTACATTTTCTTCAGTTTCTTCATCGGTTACATCTCTATATGGGCTGTCTATGTTTACACTGCTAATTTAACCAATTCCTGTCATTTTAGAAACCCCCGGTTGAGTCAGGGCTTCTGCCTCCGTTCCCGTGCAGCGGCATTTTTCGCACTGTGGTCTTCCTCCATGGGATATGTCCGGCAAAATTTTTCATAAAAGTCAGAAAATGTCCCCTCTTGAATGGCCCGCCGGGCTTCCCGGACTAGTTGGAGAAAAAAAGTGATATTATGTAGGGAGTTCAACCGGAGTCCTGTTATTTCTCCGGCTTTGTAGAGGTGATGCAAATAAGCCTTATTATGGTTTTGGCATGCAGGACAAGGACATTCCGGATCAAGGGGAGAGAAATCCCGGCTAAATTCAGCCCGTTTGATATTGATTTTCCCCCTTCGGGTATAGAGTGTGCCGTTTCGGGCATTTCTTGTAGGAAGCACACAATCCATCATATCCACCCCCCGGGCAATGGAATGGAGAATATCCTCCGGTTTTCCCACACCCATAAGGTAACGCGGTTTTTCTGTAGGTAACAGCTGACAGATTTTTTCTGTCAATTCATACATTATGGCTTTGGGTTCGCCGACAGCCAGGCCGCCAATGGCATAACCGTCAAAATCCAGGTCTGTCAGATAAGCGGCACTTTCCATCCTTAAGTCCTCATATACCGAGCCTTGCACAATGGCAAACAGCGCCTGAGTGTGTTCCCACAGTGGATCGGTGGCATCGAAGGCCTCTTTAGAAAGACGCTCCCACCGGTGTGTCCGTATCAGAGATTCCTTTGCATAGGCATAATCACAGGGATAAGGTGTACATTCATCAAAAACCATAACGATATCACTTCCCAATATTCTCTGAATTTCCATGGATTTTTCCGGGGATAGTGTATGCAGACTGCCATCGATATGGGATCTGAAAGTCGTCACATCCCCTTCAATTTTACGCATGTGAGCCAGAGAAAAGACCTGGTATCCTCCGGAATCCGTCAGGATTGGACGGTTCCAGTTCATAAATTTGTGGAGTCCGCCTGCCTCACGGATTACATCCATACCGGGGCTGAGATACAGGTGATAGGTATTTCCCAGGATGATATGGGCTGAGGCACTGATCAACTCTTCATTGGTCAGGGCTTTTACCGTTCCCCGGGTCCCCACAGGCATGAATACCGGTGTTTCAACTGGTCCATGATCTGTATGAATAAGACCTGCTCTGGCAGCATAGGCGTTACTTGTTTTGAGCAATTCAAATTTCAAGAGGGGATTTTCCTTTATTTTGCAGTGTCTCGTTCTTATCCAAAAAGGCGACCAGTAAGGGATTGAATATCCCGGACATAGCTCAGATGGAGGGAAGGGTTCACATCTTTCAGGGCCTTTTGGGATGCCCGGGGAAGATAAATTTCTTCAAACCCCATCCGTTCTGCTTCCGTCACCCGCCGGGCAACATGACTTACACTCCGTATTTCGCCAGTAAGACCTACTTCTCCCATAAAAACCGCTTTATATGGGACTGTGACATTCTTAAGGCTGCTGACAATAGCTATAAGGACCGGCAAATCCATGGCCGGTTCGGGAAATTTGAGTCCACCCACCACATTCACAAACACATCGTGCATCCCGGCCGGGAGACCCAGTTGTCGTTCAGCCACGGCGAGCAACATGGAGAGCCGGCGGTTATCAATCCCGTTGGCATTCCGCTGGGGTGTTCCAAAAGTGGCTTTTGCCGTTAAAGCCTGAACTTCAACCAGCAATGGCCGGGTGCTTTCAAGTCCGCACGCCACCACCGAGCCGGATGCACCATCCCGCCGTTCGCTAAGAAAAATATCACTGGGGTTTCCAACAGATTCGAGTCCGCTGCTTTTCATTTCAAAAATGCCCACTTCATTGGTACTTCCAAAGCGATTTTTCACAGAGCGGAGGATACGGAAAAAATTATTCTGGTCTCCCTCCATGTACAGAACAGTATCCACCAGATGCTCCAGCATTTTAGGTCCGGCAATCCCCCCGCTTTTGGTAATATGACCGATAAGAATAATGGTTATATTGAATTGTTTGCCAAAACTCATAAGGGATGAAGCACATTCCCTGATTTGAGTGATGGATCCCGGCAGGGCTTCTGCATCCCGTGTGTACAAGGTTTGTATGGAATCAAAAATCACAAAGCGGGGTTTCTGTTCGGCCAGTCCGTTAAGGATAGCATTTAATTCCACATCATTGCTCAACATAAAACGGTCATTATCGATATTCAGCCGCCGGGCTCTTAATGCCAACTGACGAATGGATTCTTCCCCGCTGAAATACACGGCCTGAAAACGATGTTTTTTCACCAGTTCATTCAGCAACTGCAGGGCCAGAGTGGATTTTCCGATACCTGGATCTCCCCCCAGTAAAACAATACTACCCTCAAGAAAACCGCCTCCCAGAACTCTGTCCAGTTCCGGAATACCCGTGGCAAAACGCCTTGCATCTTCTCCGGTATTGATAAGATGAAAGGTGGATTTTCCGGCTTTTGATGTCCGTTTTTGAAGCATGGATTCCGGAGCAGAGATCTTCTCTTCCAGCGTATTCCATTCACCGCACTGTGGACACTGTCCCATCCACTTGGGAAATTCAGCTCCGCAATTGGAACAGATATAAATGATTTTTGTTTTTTTTGGCATACCGGGCTAATCCTTTAATCGTGAAAGGCAAATATATGAAAAAAGAGTAAAGGGGGGAAGAATTGAGAATGGAGAATGGAGAATGTTGTGGGTACAGGGTGTTTGAAATATTATTTTTTTTCTAACAACCCAAAACACGGAGAGTTCCGGTTGGCCCCCCCCGGGGGTAAAATAGCACAACTAAATCCCGATGTCAAGATTATATTAATTATCATATATTTATAGAGGTCCTCTTCATTTTGTATGTCGAGCTGCTTATTTCCGGTGTCTTTTTACTCCTCTGTTGTGTTTGTGTGGTTTTTTTTGCATTTTTATTATGTATGAACGAAAAAACAGATAGAAAAAAGGGGCGGTGGGAATGGCGGATTTTCGACAAGGATCTGTCTGCTCTGGAAAAACCGCCGGCTTTTCATGTACCGGAGCCTGTACAGGAAAGTACTGAAATATATTTAGTATCCAAGACATGTGAAGATAATATTAAAATCCGGTATAACTTTCTGGATATTAAACGTTTACTTCAAATCAACAAGTATGGATTTGAACAGTGGATACCCATTCTGAAAGAAGTTTTTCCCCTCTCAAAAGAGACAACGGATATCCTGTGGAAAGGATTATCTGTTTCCGTTGAAATGCCTGCAACTTTTCCCCTATCTATGAACCATTTTCTGAACACCCTGAAAAAGGATGCTCATATTGCACATATTACGGTAGAAAAAGAGCGGTATCGGTACACCATTGACGGATGTATGGGAGAATACTCACAGATACGGGTGAATGGTTCACGTTATGAGACCATCGCCCTGGAACATCCTGATGACAACCATTTATACTATACGCTTCAATCTCTGGGCTGGGGATCTCATTTAAACATGAATTATATTTATTTTTTAAAATCGATTTTGGATAAACACGACAAATCCGGAGAAGACCAATCATGAGTGTTGAGATAGAGCGGAAATTTTTGGTAAAGGGCGATACGTGGCGCGGTAAAGATGATGGTGTATTTTTTCGGCAGGGCTATTTATCGCTGAAAAAGGAACATGTCGTTCGTATCCGTATCGTGGGAGAAAAGGCTTACCTGACGGTTAAAAGCACAACCAAAGGGGCATCCCGGGTGGAATTTGAATATCCCATCCCCTTTGAGGATGCCGAATACATGCTGGATCATCTGTGTGAAAAGCCTTTGATCGAGAAAAAGCGGTACACATTTGAATCGGACGGCATGACCTGGGAGGT
>LGGY01000165.1 GCA_001509335.1 Fidelibacterota bacterium 46_43 | reverse complement strand
CCGCCGACCGTACTCATAGGCAGAAAGCAGGGCATCGCGCGGGTCCCGGTAGATAAAGGTCGGGTGAATCCAATTCAACCTGATCAATGAGCGTCCTAATGGCATTGGCGCGAAGTGAATTTTGATGGTGAAGTATTTGCCCATTAGGAAGGGAAGCAGGATCAATATGGTCTTTCGGAGTGTAAAGTTATCGATGTTTTGGTTTGTTTCGGTGATGACTGATTCAAGTGGATAGGTTTTTCGAATCTCCCGGATATCGTCACCACCAGCTGCCAGCCAGCAATCCCGTGTCAGGTTGTAAAACCATGCGCTGCCTGCACGAGGCATCCCTGCTGACAAGATAATCTGATGGGGAAGTTTACCAGTCATTGTTTTCCTCGTAACCCAGCCTGATCAGCAAGTCCCCGGCAACATCTTTGAAAAGCTGCTTATGCTCCTCGCTAAAATAATCCCGCCATTTACCTGTTTTGCCCTCACGAAAGGTGGGCGATTTCTTTGGTTGGATAGCATCAATAATGACAGCCTTTGCTTTTTCCCGACTTACCGGGATCTTGAAAGAACCGCTTTCGATATGGTCAAGAATTTTATCCAGGCTTTGGGCTTGCTTTTCCACCAGGTCCTCAAACGGGAGGCAGAGCACATTGGGGCAGTCAAGCCAATTAAGATAACGTGCATAGTGATCGTAAATATTGGGCAGGTGTTCCAGTCCATCCACATCCCGCCCCAAAATTTCTGTTTTGATGCGTTCATCCATTGGGATGCTGCTGTAATAATCGTGCTGGGCATGGCCTTTGTAGATATCCACAGCATAAAAAATGCTGGATATCAGACGATCGCGCGGGTCCCGATAGACGAAAAATGAAATGATCTCTGGGTGATCTTTGAAATACTGTACATACTCGGGCTTTGAGGTCAGGTATCCCCAGCCAATGGCACCTGACTTTAAGGCTTTCAAATCCCTGAAGATTTCTTTTTCAGTCCGTTTGCGGCCATCTGCTGTGATAGTGCGCAGCGGCTTGTGATCGACATAACGGAAGGGGGCAACTTGTGCGACTCCCTGTAAAATTTGCAGCACCAGGTGTGAGCCCGATTTGGGCATAGCGTTCCCGAACAGGGCTGGGACATCCTTAAAATTAACCCGCTTCCAGTGCTGTGCGGATTTCAGGGATTTGCGGGTGATCCTCAATTTATCCAGGATGGGTTCAAATTTCGGGTTGTTCTTCAAAGTCCTTCCTTTTTCGCCCTTTCAATGGAAAAGCTAGGGTGCTTAATTATAACTCAGCTAAAATGCAGCTTTATCGTTTTGACATTGAAGAATGATAGTCATGACGGCAAATCCAGAAATCACGCTCAATCGAGCACTTCGATGCTTTCAAGGATTTTTTGGAATTCCTGTGCGGTTTCACCATCACGTTCATCGTAGGGGAAATTAGCCATGATGGTGTAATAGGCATTTTCTGTCTGGAAATAATAATAGGATAACTGCACTTCACCAATGGTTGAAGCTAATTTGTGGTTAAATCGCTTGATGGTCAGGCCGTCAACTTCGAAACTGGTTTGTCCCATCAGGATCGATTCTGCAGCCCCCTCCTGATCCAAAGGGATATTCTGGCTGATTAAAGCCAGCACCGCATCCTCTTCAAATTCTGCTTCGCCCTTGATATAGGCTGTAAGGCTAATGCAGTCCTCTTCGTATTCAGCGATCTGACCCTGTGAGCATCGGGGCGGCGTCAGGGTAACTTTCCATTGACCTAACGCAGTTTCCATGGGGAGGATGTAATTGGTTTCCCAATCTGGCGGCACCTGGAACTGGATGTCAAAGCCGCTGGCCTCTTCGATGGTAAAAACTTCCCAATTGGCAGCCGAAGGCGTTTGACCGCAAGCTGTTAAGATCATTATGATGAGCATTGTAAAAATCAAGCTTAATAATTCTTTCTTATGCATGGTTCCCTCAATCTTGTTCGTTTAAGATAAGCCTGCTCGAATAGTATAATATCAATGTTTCTATTTGTGATACACCGTGATTAAGATACTTTAACTCATGGGGCTTGTCAAACCCATACTGAATAAATAAGGAGACCTTATGGCATCTGATTTAAACACATTACTTGCAGAAGATTTCTCAACCCTGGTTCTTGATGCGGACAATCCTGTATTGGTTGAGTTTGGCGCGCCTTGGTGCGGACCCTGCAAAATGCTTGAACCGGTATTATCTGAGCTGGCAAATCAATATGATGGGCAGGTTGATTTCTATTCAATTAATGTTGATACTTCACCAGAGCTGGTGATGGATTATGGGATCATGGGAGTGCCGACGGTGATACTGTTTGTGGATGGCGAGGCAAAGCACCGCCTGACGGGATACCGACCCAAGCAGGCTTTGGAAAAAGCCTTTTTCAAGGACTTGTAAATTAATCAAACAACGACATGAGAGGAATGTTTTATGACGGAAAAAAACCAAATGGACAAGACAAAACGTACTTTTGGCATGTGGAACAGCCAGATTACGCCTGAGCTGATCGCTGCCGCTATCGGGGTTGCAGATCCCCAATGGGATACCGATGGACAGACCCTGGTATGGCGAGAAGGACGATCGGGTAAGGGCGTTTTGATGGCGCAGCCGCTGGGTGAAGCACCATATGAGATCTCCGGGCAAAAGAATGTCAGTGGGGGTGTGGGTTATGGCGGCGGCGACTTCACCATTCAAGACGGCCTGGTGATTTTTGCTGCCAAAGACGGACGCTTATACCGACGTCCATTGGGTGCGGGCTTTCCGGAGCCAATCACACCTCAATACGGCAGTGTCGCATCGCCAAAGCTTTCACCCGGCAATGATTGGGTGGCTTTTGTCCATAATTACGAAGGCAAAGATGTGATCGGCCTTGTTGATTCACAGGGTGAGAATTGGCCGGTGAAATTGGCTGAAAATGCTGATTTCTATATGCAGCCTGTTTGGCACCCTTCAGGGGAGGCAATTGCTTGGGTGGAATGGGATCATCCTAATATGCCCTGGGACGGCACCCGGTTGATGTACGCAGTGTTGGAGAGCAATCCGCCAGGGATTCAGGCTGTTCAGCAATTGGCTGGGGGTTCGGATATCCCCATATTGCAGCCAGCTTTTTCAAGGGATGGGCGTTATTTGACTTATGTCCAAAACCAGGGTGAATGGGACCAGTTGATCTTGAGAGATCTGGGGGATGGCAGCTCAAAGACGCTGGTTGAAGGTGCTCCCATCCTTAAACCTGCCTGGATACAGGGTGTGGTTGTGCAGGCTTGGTCTGCAGATAATGAGCATGTCTACTTCGTGCAAACACAGGCCGGCGTAAACACCATCAGCAAAGTGAATGTAAAGACGGGTGCTCTTGAAGATATCGATATGCAACCGTATACTTCCCTGAGCCAGCCTTCGGTGAGCGCAGATGAGCGTTTGGCAGCCGTTGCTGGTGCACCGTCGATTTCACCCCGGGTCGTCAGCAAAAAGGGTGAAAAGCTCACCATCCACCAGCGCAGCACTAGCGAATCCATCCCGACCGGGGACCTGCCAACGCCCTATGAGATCAGCTGGACTTCCAGCGATGGCGAAGAAGTTTTCGGTATTTATTCACCACCTACCAGTCGCCGCTTTGAAGGAGATGGCTTGCCGCCTGCCATAGTTTTAATCCACGGGGGTCCGACCAGCAATGTCTCCATTGGCTATAACCTGGAGGCAGCATTCTTCACAAGCCGCGGCTATGCTTATCTTGAAGTGAATTACCGCGGCAGCACCGGTTATGGGCGCGCTTATCGTGAAGCATTACGCGGTAACTGGGGGCACCTGGATGTGATCGATGCCGCAGGCGGCGCCCAGGCTTTGATCGACCAGCGCCTGGCTGATCCGAACCGTTTGGTGATTAAGGGCGGCAGCGCAGGTGGTTACACCGTGCTTAATACTCTGATCCGGTTCCCCGGTTTGTATAAAGCCGGTATTTGTTCCTACGGCGTGACCAATTTATTCACACTGGCGATGGACACCCATAAATTTGAGGAGCGTTACACGGATTCACTGGTTGGACCACTGCCTGAAGCCGCAGAGAAGTATCGTGCCTGGTCCCCGGTTTTTCATGCGGACAAAATCAAGGATCCTGTTGCAATCTTCCAGGGTGAGGAGGACAAGGTTGTTCCCCCAAGCCAGTCGGAGGAAATTGTGAAGGCGCTCAAGGCCAACGGCGTCCCGCATGAATACCACCTGTACCCGGGTGAGGGGCATGGCTTCCGTAAATCGGAGACACGGCAGGCATATTATGAAGCTATTGAGCGTTTTTTGCTGCAGTATGTGATATTTGGGTGAGAAAAGGTATCAGGTATTTGTAGGGTGGGTTGGGCTATACATATTTGCATTACAGGGTGTCGAAATGCCGTATGATCATGAAATTTTCAGGCTTGATTGACCAACCCACCATATTAAAATCATTCTTTTCATAATATAAAACCCTCTCCCTTGTCTATACACCTTGCAAAAGGGAGAGGGCAGGGTGAGGGTTTCCACTATGAATTTGAATAATTGGTTTTATTTAGACCTTTCTAATAATTGATGAGCTTCCCACCCTCACCTCAATCCTCTCCCTCCCTGAGGGAGAGGAAGAAGGATTCTTCTGTCGCAGGTTTACTATCTGATAAGAAATACTTTTAAGAAAGCCTTAATGTTATAGTTTGTAGGGTGGGTTGAGCTAAACATATCCGCGTTACAGGGTGTTGAAATAAAAAGCAATTTGAGGATCATATTTTGGTTTATTTTATGGTCGTGGATGACGATTGGTCCTCACCAACCCACCCTACAAAGAGACATTGATTTATCCACAAATTGGGCAGTAAGTACCGGATATTGGTATTAGTTCGCTGTTCTTTGTCCAGCGAATTTTTCAACTGGTTATTAGTTCTCTTCTTCAAAAGGCTCGACATGGACATACGCGCGGTCGATCTCCGGTAGTGCCTGCAATGCGTTGATCACTCTGTCTGAGATCTCGTGAACTTCATCTAATGAAGCATGTCCCGGCAGGTTGATGTGCATATCCACAATCAATTTTGGCCCCACATAATCGCTCATCATATGATGCACATTCCGCACACCGTCCACGCCGTTGACGGTTTGGATGATCTTTTGCCTGAGCTCTTCATCAGCACCCGCACCGGTCAAATACTTGAGGTTCTCTTTGACTGCTTCGTAGACAGCTTTAAAGATCCATAAGGATACCAAAACACCTGCCGCAGGGTCGAGCAGGGGATGAATAAAACTCGAGCCTAAAATACCAAAGAAAGCAGCCAGGGAGGTGAGCACGTCGCTGAGGTTATCCTTTGCAGTGACGCGCAGGGAAGGACTGTCGGTCGCTACCGCCATTTTCCTGATGATAAAGAACATGCCGGTTTTGATCGCCGCACTGATCAGTAAAATAATCGTCGGCAAGTTTATTTGGATCGCTTCAGCGCCAGAAATGAAACGCCCTATCGACGTCCGGATTGCTTCGTAACCCGCGATTGCCATCATGATAGAAACAACCAGACCAACCAGGGGCTCAAAACGAGAGTGCCCCTGCGGATGGGAAAGGTCGGGGGGTTGGATGGCATACCAAATCCCAAAGACCATTGCCAGGGAATAGATCACATCAGACACGGAATTTGCTGTGTCTGCATATAGGGCAGCACTGCCTGTAAGGTATGAAACAAGTCCCTTGCCAACGGCTAACAAAATGTTGCCTGCCAGGGTGATGATCAGGGCTTTTTTGTAAACCTGGTCCCTTTCAGGATCGGGTTGATGATCGCGAATCCATTGCATAACAGGATCTTCCTTTACGATTCAGAGGATACGACAGCTTTAGGCAGTGGCTGGTTTTCCAAACCGGCAATCAAGTTGTCCACGGCGAGGATTGCCATCGCACTCCGGGTTGTGCGGGTGGCACTGCCTATATGAGGTGTGATAATGACATTGGGCAGTTGGTAGAGTTCGTGGGTATTGGGCAATGGTTCCGGGTCGGTCACGTCCAGGGCGGCATATCCGATCTGGTTCGATTTCAAGGCGGTCATCAGGGCATCGGTGTCAACAACTTCTCCCCGGGCGGTGTTGACCAGGATGGCATCCTCTTTCATTAATTTGAATTGCTCAGCGCCAATCAATCCTTTACTTTCTTTATTCAGGGGTACATGCAGGCTGATGATGTCAGCAGATTTGAGCAGCTCGTCAAGCGAAACATAAGAAGCACCTAATTCAGTTTCGATTTCTGATACCCGGGAGCGGTTGTAATAAAGGATTTTCATTTCGAAACCGGCTGCTCGCCTTGCAACCGCCTGTCCAATGCGACCCATACCTATGATGCCCAGGGTGCGTCCATGTACGTCTGCGCCGAGAAGATTGGTCAATGACCAGGTTTGCCATTGCCCGTCGCGGGCATAGTCGATTGCTTCCCCCAGGCGGCGGGCGGCACCCAATATTAAGGCGAATGCCAGGTCAGCCGTGGCATCGGTTAGCAGGTCAGGAGTATGTCCAACCGGGATTTTTCTTGCCTTGGCAGCTTTGAGATCGATGTTGTCTACGCCAACTGCCACCTGGCTGATCACCTTCAGGTTCTTAGCCCCTTCGATGATCTTTTTATCGATGGGGTCGGTTAGCATGGAGATCAAACCATCGACCTTTTGCGTCTTTTCAAGAAGCACCTGATAAGGTGGGGGTGTTTTTTCTGGCCAGTATTCGGCAATGCAGAAAGCATTTAATTTTTCTTCGGCGTCGGGTGTCAGATGCCGCGTGACGAATACTGTAAAGGGCATACAAATCTCCTGAATGATATTGTTGGAATATTGTACTTGATAATTGTCTTTATAACCCTGATGACTTCAAAATGTATAACCCCATCAAAGGATTTTGTTGGCACTGATTGCGGCTGATCGTATATAATCTTTGAGGTTGTGACTGAGTGACCAATTTCGGGTGATATCAAAGCCTTTTTCAGCAAAGTCAACCCGGATGTTTGAAAATCCGATTGCTTCCAACAAGTGCTCGAGTTTTTTATATTCCATTGCCCCGGCAAAGCAGGCTGAATACAGGTCGAGATCATTTTTGATCTCCTCCGGAAGCTCAGTCAAAGCGATTGTATCTGAGATAGCCAACCTTCCGCCTGGTTTGAGCACCCTGTAAGCTTCACGAAAGACCCGGGTTTTGTCAGTTGAAAGGTTAATCACACAATTAGAGATGATGACGTCAATACAGTTGTCTCTCAAAGGGATGCGCTCAATTTGGCCTAATTGAAAGAATGTATTCAAATATGCTCCTTTAACGGCGTTTTCCCTGGCTTTTTTGACCATCTCAGCAGTCATATCGATCCCCAGGACTTTGCCCCGCAAGCCCACCTGCCTGGCAGCTAAAAAACTATCAAAACCCGCACCGCTGCCCAGGTCAAGGACAACTTCCCCTAGTTTCAGTGACGCAAGCATCTGGGGATTACCGCAGCCAAGATTGAGATTAGCGCCTTCGGGGACATCTGAAATCTCCTGTGGGGAATAACCGATCTTAATTGACAATTCGATGGGGGTCTCATTCGAACTTGAACAGCAGGGGGAAGGGCTAAAATCGCAGCATGACCCAGAATTGCGGGCAATCAAGCCATACTTTTCTTTAATATATTGCTGTTGTAAGGTTTTCTTTTTATCATTCATATGTATGCCAATCTGCGTCTCGTTGTTTTTGTGATTATCGTTCAGCTGATTATATCCGCACATCAATGTGTTTTCATGAAACCTTGGTTAATTCCACAATAAGATTGTGACTTATTATTCTAAATGTTCAATGTTCTCAGCTTAGACTGGAATAGAAGATAGAGATAATATATTCATTAATATGCATATATTATATGTTATAATGATCTTCCTTGGAAGTAAATCATCCATTGATAAAAATTGTTTTTTAGGATAATAATAATGGGACTATGAAATCAATTGAACAAACGGAACAAGAAATTATTGAAGAATTTGAACAATTCCCGGATATTGATTCAAAGTATAGCCACCTATTTAAGCTTGGGAACGATTTGCCGGAGATGAACCCTTCATTAAAAAACGAAGACACACTGGTAAAAGGCTGCCAGTCAAAATTATGGTTCCAATTAAGCCAGGATGATGGCAAATTGCACCTTCATGTGGACAGCGATTCGATGGTGATCAAAGGCATTGGTGCCTTGTTTGTGCGCCTAGTTGAAGGTCGGCAAGCTGAGGAAATCGGCAATCTCAGCCTTGATTTCATTGATCGACTAAATGTCTGGAAACTGGCTTCTGATCGCAACAATGGACTGCTGGCAATGATAGACCACCTTCACAAGCAGGCAGAAGCATTATCGGAAGAACATTAATTATTGGTAGAATGAGATTATTGTTATGGGTAATTTAAGTTATCGGATGATTTACATTGGGGGTGCGCCCGCCGGCTTGTTAGGCGTGGATGAATTATTTAATGTGCTTTTTGAAGCCGGTATGACACCCGGGGATGAAAATTTAGGGGAAAAGCTCATCAAAGGTGTGAAAAAGCATAATTTTGTCCCAAAACCAGCGATTAAAGATTACCAGGATGTGCTGCTGCGTGAATATCTCAAGTATTACCATGCGCGCACTGGGGGGGAAGCCCCGGTTACAAGGGATTACGGTCAGTGGGAGGGTTATCCACGGGAGCATATCCCCTGGTTTCCAACAGTTTCAGAGGAATTATGCAACGGTTGCGGCAAATGCATTGAGGTTTGTCCAAAGGATGTCTTTCAACCAATGGAAAACGGCAAAGTGATGGTTATTGAGCCTTTCTTATGTATTGTTGGCTGCTGTTTTTGCAAGAGTGCCTGCGATCCCAAAGCAATTTTGATGCCGCAGCGCGAAATGCTCGATCAATACCGACATGGACAGATGCACGCTACCTGAAATTTCACTTGAGACATTATCGATTTATGAGAAATGGACCTGCCAATCTGGCAGGTTTTTAATTAAGCGTTACTCTTTTGTTGACATTGTAATCAAGCGTGCTAGATTTTCAGAAAATTCTTGATTTTTAACCCCAAAATCTACTATAACAGAAGCAAGGAAAGGAGATGTCTATGATTGAAAGCGAATCCTACTGGCATCAACAAGTTCACCAGGTTATGCCTGACCTGGAGATTAAATCATTGAAGTTGCACCGGGAAGGCCTGGTCAATGATGTTGTGATTGTTAACGACCAATGGGTGATTCGCTTTACGAAAACGGGGTGGGGCAAAGAGCAGATGGCGATTGAAGCCTTTCTGATGCGTGAACTGCAATCGCGGCTGACACTCGCAACACCTTCACCCGAAATGCTGCAGGATGGCGTTCTTGTATACCCACTCCTGCGGGGAAAGGAATTTCGCCGAGAGATATGGGAGAGGACAGATCAGATTGGTCAGCAGCGATATGCAGATCAGATCGGCCAATTCTTAGATGAATTACATGGGACAGATACCGAGACAATGGACCTGGAATTACCGCCCACACTGGCACCGATCACAAAGGAGACCTGGGAAGAAATCTTTGAGCGTGTGGTTGAGATTGTGTATCCCCACCTTTTACCGCATCAAATTGACTGGGTCGATGGGCTCTTTTCGGATGCTTTTACGACACCTCATTTCTTTGATTTTGAACCTGCTCTTGTTCATGGTGATCTAGCCCCTTATCACATCCTTTACTCACCAGAAGAAACAAGGATTAAGGCGGTTATTGATTTTGGTGTGGCAGGTATGGGGGACCCGGCAACGGATCTGGGAAGTTTGATTAATTATTATGGGGAAAGCCTGGTTTCAAAAATCAAGAACGCCTACCCAACCCTGGATGAATTACTGCCCAGGGCAAGGTTTTATGCCCGGGCAATTGAACTGCAGTGGGCATTACTGGGGGTTGAATCGGGAGAATACTACTGGTTTACCGCTCATATCGGCGGTGCACGTGATATAGGTTGAAACCTGTTGTAAAAAACCTGAATGAAATCCACATTTTAGAAAAAGACAAGATCAAAAGCAATAGTGACTTAATTTGCTTCTTAGCTTTATTATTTTCACTTATTGGAGTGAGGCCTTTAGGCCGACCAGATTACATAAGTTATTCCTTCTTAAAGCAAAAGAACAAATATTTTATTACGGCTTTCATGAGTGCTTGATTAATCATGTTGTTGAAAGCTATTCGGGCTAAAGCCCCTCACTCCAGTTTTTATCTTATTTTTGTTTTTCAAAATCGCAGTTTTAAATACCTCTTTTCATTGAAGAGAAGGGAATATATGATGTTTTGAGAAGGACTTAGAAGATAAACTAAGGTCCTGCAAAGATACGTGCCATATTTACACAAAGAATTATTTTATTGGGACCAAAGGATAATGCCCTTAAGGGATTATTAGCCAAGTGATTATATGCGTTACCTAAAATTGATTTCCAAATTTCCATTTTTTATCCGCTAAACACATCATTGCGGGCTTTTTTCTTGAGTTCTTGCTTGAGATCCCATAATTTTTGTGAGAGGGATACGTGGTAAAGGTGCGGGTTCATCAAACGTCGAACACCAGGATCAAGGGCGTCAATATCTGCCTGGAGCGTTTCCCGAATTGCAGGGATATCAGGCAGGTCATTTACCACTTCACCATCCTGGATAATCGGGACCAGTAATTTTTCAATGTGAACGATTTCGCTGCCTTCTAAAGTACGGCGTTTATTTTCAAGGGTCGGGTGCCGCAAAATAAGGGGCTTTTGATTTTGGATGTCTTCATCGTACAGGCTGATCAGGTCGGCAGTTGCTTTGCCCCGGCTGTCATAAACCCGCCATACCCGTTTGTTGCCGGGGTTGAGGGTCTTATCAATGTTTTCCGAAATTTTCATGGTTGGTATCCATTCCTGATCCGGTTTAATGGCAACCAGCTTATAAACTCCGTCAAGAGCTGCATCACCGGCAGAGGTAATCAGGCTTGTCCCGACGCCGTAAGCCAAGCGCTTGATCAGTTTATCGGGGTCCACGCCATATCGTTCGGCTTCTTCCTGGATCTGGGTGACAATCTGCCAGATGACCAGCTCGTCGAGATTGTTTGATAGGACAATGGTGAGATCGGGGAAGCCGGCGTCATTAAGCAGTTTTGCCGCTTTGATGCTCAAATGTGCCAGGTCGCCTGAATCGAGCCTGATCCCAACGGGTTTGTGCCCGGTTTTACGTAATTTCTCGAACACTTTGATAGCATTCGGCACGCCCGATTCGATGGTATCGATGGTGTCTACCAGCAGCAAACATTCATCAGGATAAACATCGGCATAGGCTTGAAATGCAGCCAGTTCGCCTTCACCCAATCCCATGAAGACCTGCACCATGCTGTGGGCATGGGTGCCTTTAGGAGGGAAGCCAGCAACCCGGGAGGCACCAACATTGGAAGAAAAATCAGCCCCACCAATCAATGCAGCGCGCGTCCCCTGGATAGCGCCCAAACCCTGCGCACGGCGAAGTCCAAACCGACAGCCAGCGGCCCTTCAACCACATGAATGGGGACGTTGGGATGGACCACGCGCCCTTCGGGCATAGCATACAGGGATATGGCTTTTGAACTAAAATCATTTTTCAGCCAGGACAAAAAATCTTCTTTGAAGAGCTGATCACCGGTTGAACTTCTTTGTGAACGCAGGTAATTGATCTCATCTTCACCAAAAACCGCTTCATCCAACCAGTCCACAAGTGGCGCAAGGCCAGCGTTGACGGCAAAGCCTGCTTTGTGCACACCGTAGTCCGGGGTACTGCGAAAGAAATGGTCAAATTGAGCCGGGGTTTCGTGCAGGCCCATGCGAAAATAAAGCTGGGCCATGGTAAGCTGGTATTGATCGGTAAGTAAAATGCCCCTGGCAGATAATAGTTCTTTGTTTTTCATTTAGCCTCTTTTCGTTGTTAATCGCTTTGCACCCGGATGCCGTTTTCAAGCAGCTTTCGAATGGAACATGCTTTAGCGACCTGGTGCAGTCGAGCGAGTTGTTTTGAATCCAAATCACCTTCAAAATCTAATTTTTCTTTGATTATTTCTTCATAAACATTGTTTTCATCGCAATCATCGCAATCTTCAGCAAAAACACGGTCATAACTGGCGTCAACATTAACACCCTTGAGGGGAATCCCGTGGTTTTGAGCATAGGAGTTGACCACGATGGCAGTACAGGCGGCAAGGCTTGCGAGAAGCATGCCGTAGGGGGTCAGATTATGCAGGTGCATCACATTTTCCACCACATCCGAGTCTTCTTCGTGGGGGTCGGCTGCTCGAAAATTGGTCCGAAAACTTTTATCCTGGTAAACAACAACTCTTTCTGACATAGTTTTATCCTTTCATTTGTTTTGGATCGTTTTAATTATATGGGATAAATGTTCAGAAACAAAAGCTGAAAGGTTTAATTCCCGGGTATCCCAAAAATATCGATCATACCATTCTGAAAACCGACAGCAAGCAGGGTATTATCCGGTGACATTTCCAGGCTAATAGGGTGATTGGCTGGATAAGTACCTTCTTTTAAAGGAAGTTCTTGCAGTTTTGTCCCTGTTTCCACGGACCAGAACTCGAGGGCATCACTCGTCCCAATAATTAGCAAAGAACCATCCTTGTTCAGGGCGAGGACTTTTCCCTGCGTCGATAGTTTTATAGATGAAGAAAAGGCGTTTTCATCGATTTCTCTGAGCAGATAAGTGGATTTACCTGTAACCGCCAGGGTTTGACCATTTTCTGAAAGGGCCATGTCGCTTGTCAGGATGGGGGGCAGAAGGGATATTTCTGCTTCTTGAGATACAAGAATAAGGCTTTCAAAGTTTCCCACCAGGTATTGATCCTCTTTAACCGGTGAAAATGCCACCCCTTTGATCATGAACGGGCTTTCCTTACCAGGGAGGATCGATTTTATTTGAGACTGATTCATGATATCCCATAAACTGATGGTGCAATCATCACTTCCTGCCAGCAAAATTTCTCCATCCGGAGAGAAAGCCAGGTCTGAGATTGACCCCTGGTGACCGGGGAGATCAAAGAACTGCCCTATCCCCAGTTCAAAGATGCGAAGGCGACCATCCACTAATCCCGCTGCTAAGAAGCTGCCGTCAGGCGAATATGCTAAAGCGGACGCGGTCCCTGCTAAAACACCAACAGTCTGACCGTCTACCGTGTCGTAAATTTGAACCCAGCCGGTATTGATGCCCCCGGCGATGTCGTTCCCGCTTGGTGAAAAAGCGATGTCATACATACGACCGGGATGCTGGTCAACAACACCCAAAAGGGAACCATTTTCCGTGCTCACCTTTTCAATGAGCCCATCCTCACGCAAGCCAAAGAAGAATTCACTGCCCGGCGAAAACCGAACCTGTGTGTATTTGGTCTCAATTTCCCATGCGATCAGGCCGTCGTAAGCACGTCGAAATTCAACAATGTTGTCATTTCGTGAAATCAGCACCATAAGACCATCTGGCGTGAGCGCAGTGATTTCAATTGTTGGGATCGTGTCTTCCTCACATACCCATGAAGGTTTTCCATTTTGATTAAGACAGGTCTCAGCAAGCTTCTGGCAGGGACCAGGTAGTGCATCCGGATATTCATCCAGTTCGTAGCTAATTTTTTCGGAGCGGATGTTCCATCGGAGAAAGCTTGACCCATTGTTGATCAATAAATCCTCGCCATTCCCGCAGGCGGATATTTCCCCTATGTTTGCAACCAGCTCTAACCAGTAATCTTTTGATAATGATTCAGGAATTGGGATGATTTTGATGTCCTCTGGAAAGAGCATGGATTGCAGCAGCAGTTCACCCTGTTTCACCACACCAATAATCCCAACATCCGGGTTGATGTAAGAGGCATACCCGTTATTAATGTTATAAGCATCAACAGGCTGCCAGTCACTGGTTCGCCAGTGGTTGATAAATATTTTTTCATCAGTACGAATAATGCTGATGAGCTTCTCATTTTCAGGTGAGAAAAACAGGTCAAAATCATAAACCTCAGGTAAGTTCTGGATGGGGAGATCGAGTTGCAATATTGGTGTAAAACCAAAACGATCGTAAATATTGATCACACCGCCCAATTGGCCAACTGCGACGAATTTAAAATCCGTGGAAAAGGCAAAAGCCATAACAGAAAATGGGGTT
Organism: Fidelibacterota bacterium 46_43; assembly: GCA_001509335.1. Classification (GTDB taxonomy): domain Bacteria; phylum Fidelibacterota; class Fidelibacteria; order Fidelibacterales; family Fidelibacteraceae; genus Fidelibacter. The sequence goes on along the minus strand of LGGY01000165.1, from coordinate 5,815 downwards.
TCTCTGAATGCTATTTCGTATAGACCCAGGCTGTCGTAGAAATGTGCACCGTTTCTTGTTCCCACCGCCAAAATCTGCCCGCTGCCTGAAAGGTGGATGATGTTTGGGCTGCCAGTACCCCAACTTGCAAGATACCGGATTTGTTTTATGTTTTCAGTAGTAATCATTGAAAGATTGGATGGCAGCGGCGTCCCAACGGATCTGATGTCTTCCTTTACTGCCTCTGTAATGGGGGGTGGCGTACTTGTTGGCTGCGGGCTTGGCGTGCTGGTTTGTGTGGGTCTGATTGGTAGGGTGGATGAAGGTGCTTGTCCTGTGAGCATGGGTACCGGCGTCTGAGTTGGTTGACAGGCTGAGATAAGAATGACAAGAAGTATTAAAAGAGAGGGACTGGGATGCTTTTTGTGAAACATGATCTGTCTTAATCCATTTCAGAACTTATCATAACCGGTTTCCCAGAGTCATGATATGCTGTGGTGCCATTCGGGAAAATGATGGATGTGTGGATTTGATCTTTTATGAAGGAAAGTCCTTGCCAGTGTATTTCAATTGGCCAGGGAAATGGGTTATTTCCCCATACAGCGAGTTTATTGGGTGAGAATATCTTTATTCCAGCAATTCTTAAGAACAATTGCAAAGGGATTAAACCGGTGATCGCATTTTGCTGGCCGGTAGGGTGTCCGTTTTTTTGATCAAAAAGGGGATAGAAACCTTGATAATTTCCCAATCCGTTCAGGATTGTCTCCATCAGGTTCGTGAAAATGCTGGCAGCTGCATCACTTTTCCCATGTTTGATAAAGCCTTCAATGATCAGCGTGTTCCACAACACATTGATCATAATGGGGAGGTTCTTTGGTAATCCACCCTTGCCCGGCCATGTTTCCGGGATGCCGCGGAAAAATGCATCCTTGTGGGAATCGAGCCAGCTGGAAGCCAGGGTTTGGCGGTGTGTTTCTGATCCTGCCTCTGCCCAAAGGGGCAGCAAACAGGAGATATCCTTTTGTGTGAAATCTGCTGTTTCCAAAATGAAACTATCGCCAGGTTTGAGTCCATCGAAGGATATGGTGCTTATCTCGCGAAAGACATTATCAGTTGTAAGATGCGCCCGTCCCATAACCCAAAGGATATCTGGAGATTTAAAAACCTCTTCTACGGACTCACCCTTAATGGAAAGCCCGGTGATTTTTACGTTGCAAACACGAGTGTGTTCATCCGAAGTGCTTATGTGGCACTGCAGGCGTTGGGGCTTTGTAAAGCGCTTTTTTATTTCAACGCGGCTTTTAACTGGGCTTGGAAAATATAATTCTCGTTCGGGGCTCAGGTGCGTATGTATATCCTGGTAGCTGTAAGTCCCTTCTTCTTCATGCCAGCAATTCTCCAAACGCTTGAACAGTTCTTTCTGCCAACGACTGAAGGTTCGCATTTGAGACCGTTCGCCAAGGATTTTCGAAATCTTATAAAGTGCTTTCGCCTCTTTATACAGCATGGCATACAGCGCTGGACTTTCAGATTTAGAAATGTCCAATCCTTTACAGAAAGATTCCCAAAAGTCGTATGTGAACAAGCCTGTGTCTATTTGCAGTTGAGATCCTGTCTCCCAGACAATATGCGCCTTTTCATCTCCTGTAGCCTGGTCACTGACCCAGGAACGAAATAATTGTGTCAGGTAGGGGAAAAGATCCGCTAAATATGCATGGTTTTGTGTGACCTCATAAACTTCGAGGACCGTTGTTGCCAGCAATGGACATCCATTCGTTTTTCTACTTCCAGAGAAAATGTTTTCTTCTGGTTTCGGATTCTCGTTTTCCAATTGATTAATAATATGCTTTTCCAGTAGATCGGCAAACAAATCAAGACTGGCAGGCATCATGACCTGGCAAAGATGGTGAAGCTCAAGATTCGAAAGGACCTTTGTTACAGATGGATTGTCCTGGTTGACATTTGATTGATCAGGCAGCCGGGTTTTAATAAATTGGAACGGATTTTCAGCGCCAACGCACTTAACAAAATGGGTTCTGGCATGGATCTGGGCAAGTAGAAATGCTGCATCCCAATCTGGATTCCCGGTTTTAATTTGTGTGTTTTGACGCTCAGAATGCTTTACATTTGGTAAGTAGCCTTCCTGCCAGCTGTTTGTGATCACAGTCCTGGCTTTTTCAAAGCTGCTGGTTTTTGATTCCTTGCTGACCAGCACCCAGAAAATTTCTTGGGATTGATGCGCTTGAATAGTGAGCTGGATGGTCAGGGCAGGGAAAGGATTATTGATTGCGGTTGGACCACCCGTCATAAATAATACGGGTTCTAAGCCATCGGTTTTTCCTGCCAGGAAGTGATTCGGGCCTGATTTTTCAGGATGTAAAGGTTGACCTTTGCCCATGGGCACCAACTTGGCTGCCAGCTGGGCAGTGATTTCAATCGGCTTTTCATCAAGATTCTTGATTTGGATGCCGCCGGTTAACACATCGGGTTCAGGCAAATAACATGTGAATGTAAATTCAAAGTCGTTGCCGTAACTCGCCTCTATCTGTACCGACGATGGGGTATAGCAGGTGACCCTTGGTGGTTTGATAAAATCATCGGGCATTGAAATACGCCGGTTTTTATAAATGAACTCTGGAAACACATGCATTGATTTTGCCCGTAAGCCATAAGTAGTGCTTAAGGAAAAAGGTTGCGGGTCCCTTGTATCCAAATTTAAAGCCCAAACATGGTCTGCGTTTGGAAGGCAATCTGAAAATTTGCCTTCGGAGACTAGTATAAACGCATTCGGTTTGGTTCGATCCAAGGAAAGGGGCTGCATAATCCCATTTTACCAATAATTGATCTTTTTAATCGGTTCTGATTTGGATTGTGTCATTATAAGTGGATAATATCAGGGAACTTTATCGTATTGGCTTACGTCTATTAATATCTAAAGAATTATGCTAGAATTATGCCATGACTGAAAATAATGACTTTGAAAACCAAGAGCCATTGCAAAATGGGGAGCATCCCGTTAGTGAGACCCCCGTTGATGCTGAGCTTTCTTTAAATGATGAAGATACGAACGAAATAAGAGTGACATCTGACGAAATATCGATGAATCCAGATGAAGGTACTGAGGATGTCGTGGATGGAAATGGCGCGCCTATTGATTCCCCGCTGGGTGATGAAAGCGTTGAAATTGAACCCCTGGAGGACGCAGCAGAGACCAGCGAGAACCAGGATCATTCAACCGATGAAGCGAGTAAAGCAAACATCCTGGATGAAAACAATGTTTCTTCTGACGAAGAAAATGAGCAATCCAATGATCTGGCTGATGCGAGCGATAATAATTTTGCCGATGTAGAGGACATTGACAGCGCAAGGTTGGAGGATGATGCGTTTTTAATGGCGGCAGATGAAAATGGTGTTCCTGAGGATGGACACCCCAAACCGGATGAATATTCAGGAGATTGGTGGGGAGATGTCCCCTTTACGCCGATAGAACCAATTACGGAAGATGAAGATACTCAGCCTGTGCTGATTAGCAAAGAAAATGATGAGGAACCAGATGTTTATAAGGACGTCAATCAGGCTGCGTCACTCGCTGAAACGCGTGTAATGCCAGCCCAAACATCTGAGCAAACAGAAGCCGTGGGCAAAGCTGTGCCTGATGAAGATGTGACACCTGTCAAGGGATCGCAGCTTGCCAGCGATGATATCCCTACTATTCCACCTCCCAATGTCCCTTTTGGCTGGACGCCAGAAAATCCGAATTTACCAAGGGTCGTCAGCGAGATTGATAAACAAGCCACACGGGTCATGCCTGCTGCTTACCAGGCAGCAAGGCGAGAGCCCAGGGATCGGCAAGAAGCCAGTAAGACTCCCACGAAAACGACTTCCCAAAAAAGTCAACGCGGGTCAAAACCAAAGCGTCCCAAGAAGCCAAAAACCAGGAAAAAATTTGGCGGTCGTTTACTCAAAGCTTTTCTCCTTTTTGTGTTCTTAATCATATTGGCAGCCCTGGTGCTGGGCTCTATTGGTATTTATCAATATTTCCGGATATCTTCATCCTTACCGGATGTCAATGAACTGCGGGAAAATGCTGCCCAATTTGAGACGACCCGGATTCTTGATCGGGATGGTCATTTATTATATGAAATTATCGATCCCAACGCTGGGCGGCGCACCTATGTTCCCCTGGAAGACATTTCAGCAGAATTAATTGCTGCCACGATCGCTACAGAAGATAAAGACTTCTTTACCAATCCCGGGTTTGATTTGTTCGCGATGACACGGGCACTCATTCAAAACTACACTGCTGGAGAGATACAGTCTGGTGCCTCGACCATCACACAGCAGCTGGCTCGTGCTTTGCTGCTTGACCCTGCGGAAAGATACGAACAAAGTTACGAACGAAAAGCACGGGAAATTGTTCTGGCTTATGAGATCACTCGGCAGTATTCAAAAGAAGAAATTTTGGAACTGTACCTGAACGAAAATTTTTATGGCAATATGGCATATGGGGTACAGGCTGCATCTGAGACCTATTTCAACGCTTCTGCTGAAGAATTGAATTTATGGCAGGCATCTTTCCTGGCTGGATTGCCCCAGGGTCCCTCTATTTATGATATTTATACTAATAGAGAGGCAACCCTCTATCGGCAGCGGTCTGTGCTGGTGTTAATGTATGAGCTGAGTTCTGAAAGAGGTTGCATTGATGTGGGGACGGGCAGACCCCCTGTTTGTGTAACCTATGCCGAAGCAACACAGGCAGGGATTGACTTATCCAATTATGTATTTCCCGACCAAAACTTTTTTATGCGTTATCCACATTGGGTTGTGTATATCAAATCTTTGTTAGAAGCGCAGTTTGATTCCCAGACTATATACAGAAGCGGATTTACGGTTTATACAACTTTGGATCCTGATCTTCAAAGCAAGGCTGAGAGCATTGTGCGGAGTCAGCTTGCTGAACTTGAGGAAAATAATGCTTCGAACGGTGCGTTGATGGCAATGGACCCAAAAACTGGTGAGATTCTGGCAATGGTAGGTTCTGCTAATTTCAATGACGACGAGATCGACGGTCAGGTAAACATGGCTTTGTCCCAAACCCGGCAGCCTGGCTCTGCGATTAAGCCGCTGACATATGTGGCGGCATTTGAAAAGGGGTGGACGCCAGCCACTTTGATTTGGGATGTCCCCACAGAATTTCCGCCTTCTACCGATCCCTTTGATACCAACCCGCCCTATGAACCCGTCAATTACGACGGAAAGTTTCACGGCCCGGTATCTTTGCGTTCTGCACTTGCAAATTCATATAATATTCCCGCTGTAAAAACCCTGGAATTTGTCGGTGTGTATGACGACCCGAACACACCCGCAGAGGACGGTTTGATATCATTTGCGCAGCGCCTGGGCGTCACCAGTTTGACCCGAAATGATTATGGGCTTGCATTGACATTGGGCGGTGGTGAAATAAGCTTGAAGGAATTAACTGGCGCCTATGCAACCTTAGCGAACATGGGGCGCAAAATACCCAGTGTTGCCATTACAAAGATCGTTGACCACACCGGTAATATTGTTTATGAATATGAGACGCCACCTGGCGACCAGGTCGTGAGGGCAGAACATGCCTACCTGATATCTTCCATTCTTTCCGACAAGAGCGCAAGGGTCCCAATGTTTGGCACCAACCCGGTCATCAACCTGGACTTTCAAGCTGCAGTGAAAACCGGTACGACGAATGATTTTCGGGACAACTGGACGGTTGGGTACACACCCGATTTGGTCGTGGGTACCTGGGTTGGAAATACAGATTACACACCTATGGTCAATACCACTGGTTTGACAG
>LGGY01000022.1 GCA_001509335.1 Fidelibacterota bacterium 46_43 | reverse complement strand
TTTTTCTGCCATCTCCAGTATTCATCATAGTTATCATCAACTCTTCCGGTGACGGTAACTTCCTGACCATACTGGAGTCCGGCCAGCTGTTCCGGGGTAGCAAGGATAAAAATACCGTTCCATGGACCGCTATCATCAGCCATGGGCAGGGCACTGACGCCACTGTTGGTAAACTGCGTGACGTAACCTTGTCCTGCAGTGATGTATCCGGTGGTTGTCACTGTAGAACCATGGAAGGGTGATTCACCATTGGCCCAATGCGTATATTGAATATCCCTGATAGTAGGATTACCATCTGTCACAACATAGGAGAAATTCTTGAGATTTACATCTGAAGGAAGTGTAGACACAGCGCCCTTTTCATCTTCGACATAGAAGTAATAATCCACAAAAGCACCTTCCGCCTGAGCAGGAATATCTCCGGCAAAGACTTTTTCTCCCTGATCAGTCATGACAACTTCAGTATAAGAAGCGGCATTATTAATCCGGTAGTAGACTTTTGCATCAGTTATTGACCGGTTAGTCACGGCGGTGACCTGAACAGTGACCACATCAGAGGAGGAAGGAAGTTGGGGTGTTCTTGAAGCGCTGGTCAGCAGTGCCGGACCTTCACCGACTACAATATCCCATTCGTAAAGAGGTTCGATTTTATAGGTGTTGGAATCAGCATAACTGCCATAGTGATGATAAATCCATCCGACAACACTCTGGAGCTGTGTTCCAACAGGGGGGGCAATATAATTCTGCAGGCTGTCTGAATCATCATCAACCAGTACAGCACCGGACCCATCATCAATTTCCATTACTTCATATTGAAGATCATTATTGGTAACAACACAGTTTTCAACTTTAACGAAAACATTTCCCCATTGTTCGGCAGTTGTGGGCCACCGCAGGTCACCTGTTTTCACCAGGGGTGTATCCGGAAGCGCCTGCTCGAAATTGAGAATTTCAATATCCCCGACAAGCCAGAATTCCGTCATATTTGCGTCTCCCGTTGTATATTCACCCACATATCCGGTCATTTCAATCTCATCACCGGGAAAGAGGACGGGATAAATGGTTGAATCAGCATTGTAAGAAAGAATGGCACTCCAGGGACCTCCATGAGGATCTGAAAGGATAAATTTGATACCGTTTCCGGCATAGCTGATGCCGGTAGGCATGGTTACAGTTCCCCGGACAGTCATCAGGGAACTGTCTCCGGCTTCACGAACCAGATAGGATGCGTCTGATTCCGCATCTTCGCCTGCTTTTACCAGATCGGAATACCGAACCTGCTGGATTCTCTGGATTCGGGTATAGGTTTTATCCTGCCCTTTTTTAACACCTTCTACAATATCATAAGCAATTCGGGGTGCAATTTTACGGTTATTATAATCATAATGAAGGGGACCAGTAATAGATTTAATCGAATCGTATTCAGCAGGCCAGAAATAGTAGTCACCGTTATCAATCATCACGGTGTCTGTTCCATCTGTGACTGACCATTCACCATATCCTTCATCAGGATTTGCCACGGCAACATCCCTGATTTGGACCAGTACGGCCTCATAGGATTCTGATTCGGCAGCACCTGTGGCTATCTGATCTGCGGTGACGACGATAGGTTCAATACCGAAAACACCTTTTTTTTCAATCACAATAGATGTCAGATCTGTAAAACGGGTCATTCCATATTTTTCCTCTACGGTTCCCGTTAATGTGACACTGTCTCCCTCGGCGATCAAAATATCGTCAGGAGCGCTGTCATACACAAAGATTCCGGACCAGGGTGCATTATCATCCTGAACGAAGAAATAACTGTTACCATAGGCATAAGGTTCTGCTGTTACAATACCCGATATGGTTACAGTCTGTCCGTTCATCGGAGAATCACCGCTGGCATCCGTTGTGTACTGGATATCTCTGATAGCTGTAATCTGTGCAAAAGCTGATGTTGCAAAAGCCGCTATCAATACAACGGTTAGCAATTTTTTCATATTATCTCTCCTTGGTTTATTGCTCTTTATTTAATGATCAGAAAACGACCTGTTTGTATTTTACCGGACTTTTTATCTTCAATGGAATAAAGATAAAGTCCGGTTGCCGTTGCCTGATCGTAATCTGTTATAAGATCCCATGCGTGCTCTCCTCCGGCGAACACCGTATTTGATGTGGAGAGGTCTTTCAAGGATACAATATCCGCGCCGTTATAGGTATCTGCATCATGGTCGATGGTTTTGATCAATTCACCTGCGATGGTAAAGATCCGGATGGTGGCTTTAGGGGGTAAACCATAAAACCATATCATCCGTTCGCGGACTCCCAATCCATCCCAGGCTGCATGGGCATGGTAAGGATTGGGATAGACGCCTGTCACCCATTCTTCTCCCGGTTCAACCGGCGCCTGACCTGCTACGACAGCCGTACGATTCTCCAATGTACTGGATTCAAGAGAAACAAGCCCTGTCGCCGGATCACCGGTATCATAAGAAGTTACGGAAAACACATTTTTATCCGGCCATCCATTGAGGATGCCGGTATTTTCAAATTTATAATAAAATGTGTCCGGTCCAAAAATGGTATAGGATGGATTTCCAAACTCATCCTTGATCCGGAGGACGTCCAAACCGCTGTTGAATCCAATATCATTTATTTTGTCGATTTGGCCCAGAAGTGTCCACTGTTTGTCTATACCGCTCGTTTTGCGGCGTGCATAAATCCGGTATCCCTCAAAATCTTTTTTCCGGCTGATAGGATCTTCAAAATCTTCAGGGGAATTATCCCAGTATAAGACTGCTTTACCGGCATCCACTTCAATATGAAGTCGAGGTGAAGGGGGAGGGGAGGGAAGTATATATCGATCCAATTCACCATCGCCATCCTGATCTTCCCAATCATCCAGAACACCGTTCCCGTTACTGTCTTCACCATTATAAGCTTTCTGAGCCCAGTCCAGATTTGCACGAAGCAGTTCCCGCCGTTCCGGCGAATCTTTTAATTCATTGGTTGCCCAACGTCCACAACCTACGGCATAGACAACATTTAATGTGTCTCCGGGATAAAAATCCCAGGCGGTGCTGTCGTCATTTGCCGGATGAGTCCCAAATGGACCGGCAGAGATAAGTATCATCCAGCTGTTTGGCTGACTGGGATATCCATCCTCGGTATAAAGATCGGGATAAGAAACCGGATCACCCTTGGGGACCGACGTTTTCATTTTATCATACCGTTGTTCATCATTCACGGGCATAAAATAGTCCGGATACGTCATGTTCGAAGCTGCCTGCCAGGGCCACTGATTATACTGTGTGTCCCAGTGTTCCCGGGGGACTGTCTCAGAACCGAGACAGGAAAAACCCACATAACTTTCAGAGTATCCGTTATCTCCATCGGCATCAAATTGATAGGCAATATTCCGGGGAAAGCCCGGGACATTGTCGTCCGGCATGGGATCGAAATCCGACTGATCAAATCCGTTTTGATTATCATACCAGCTCCATCCACCGCCGCTTTCATAAATACTCGTGTAATTCATATTGCCGACTGCAGCATCAGCCCACAAACCCACATAAATATCTTTAATGACGTCCGTACCTTTATTTACAATAAAATAATCCAGAATCACAAAAGCTTCTGCAAATTTATAATTCCATGCATGGGTCTGCAGATTGACCTCCAAATTCATGGGAGTGTGTTCTACAACAGTACCCATATCATGAAACCGGGTGATAAAATCCTGGTGACTCACGGCATCAGGTGAATAATAGCGGCTGGTTGTAATAGAAGAGCGGACATAAATGGAATCACCGTTATCCGTAAATTCAAATCCTTCCGATCCATAATCAAACACACCGTCTACAATGGCCGTTGAAACCCGTTTAACATCACCGACGATTCCTCCGATCCATAATCCGCCATAGCTCATGTGTTCCACTTGTTCTTTAATATTATCCGGATATTGTTTGTACATGAAACTCGGCTGGTCCGGATTATTATATCCTTCACCAATAATTCCGAAATTGGTGACCGTTAACCCCACTTGCCCCACTGTCGTGTAATGGACATAGTCAGCCACACCGGCACTGCTTTTTTTCATCTGATTATCCGGAACAGGTCCACTGCGACGTTGTGCCTGGGCACCTGAATGAATGACTAAAATTAAAACTGCGATCATTAGATACTGAATGTTATTTTTTCGGAAAATCGTCTCTTTCAATGCAACTCCCGCCTGATACCAGTAAAATAATCAACCTGATTATTTTATGTTTGTCCAAATATATAAGATGTGAAAATGTTCACATTTCCCCGGTTTTAGTTGGACAAATAAGCTATTTATTTTTTACCGATAAGTCAAAAAAATAATTGTTAAAAAATTCTTAATTTCAGTTATTTGTTTCGAAGATCTTTTTTATACGGTTTCACATAGCTTTTACAAAGAAAAGTATCTCATTGTAAATCAGTCTAATAGGAGAATTTATAAAAGTAATTGTTTGAATTTCGTGTCTTTTCAAAATAGAAAATCTCATTGCCCTTAAGAAATCTTAACAATATCTTAACACGCAATTCACAGTGAATTAATTTAAAATACGGATTATTCTGCGTATTTTTCGGCTTTGAAAAGTGACTGTCCATGAAAAAACCAGGGAGTCCATGAACAAATATACAAGCAGCCTGATCAAGACTTTGCAGATCCTTGGACTGTTATACCTTTTTCTCCTGAGTATAGAATTGATTGGTTTGGGTTTTAAGCTGTTCGGTCAAGAGTTCGCCCATACTCTGATGGAAACAACATCTTCTCCTTATGTCGGGCTTTTTATCGGAATTCTTGTTACAAGTATGGTGCAGAGTTCATCTACCGTGACATCTATCGTTGTTGGAATGGTGGCAGGGGGGACCCTGACCATATCAGGAGCTATCCCCATTGTGATGGGTTCCAATATCGGGACCTCCGTAACCAACATTATTGTCTCAATGGGATCTTTATCCAGGAGGAATGAGTTCCGGAGCGCTTTCTCAGCAGCCGTTGTCCACGATTTTTTCAATGTCCTATCGGTCATTATTCTTTTTCCATTGCAAATATCTTTTAACGTTCTGGGGGTTTTATCCAAAGAACTGGCAGATATTTTTGTCGGTTCATCGGGCGTTACCTTTAATAGTCCATTAAAGCTGATTGTGAATCCCCTGGCAACTCAACTCGCGGAGCTTTTAAATAAAAATCCAGTTTTAATTGTGATACTCGCCCTCATCTTTCTCTTTATAGCTTTGCGTTATATTGTGGTTGTTTTAAAGAGTGTCTTCATTAATAAAGCAGAAAACTTCTTTGATAAAGTCATTTTCAAATCAACCTTTACAGCCCTGGCCTTTGGTTTGATCCTGACGGTCCTTGTCCAGAGCAGTTCCATTACCACGTCACTCATTGTACCCATTGTGGGATCGGGAATCCTGACGCTGTATCAGGTTTTTCCTTATACCGTCGGAGCTAATATCGGCACGACGATTACAGCGATTCTGGCTTCTCTTGTCACAGGCAAAACAGAAGCATTAATCGTTGCCTTTGCCCACTTTATGTTCAATGTAAGCGGTGCTGTTCTGATTCTTTCTGTTCCGTTTTTACGCAATATCCCACTGTGGGGCGCAAAAAAATTCTCAGAACTTGTCTACAACAACCGGTATATATCCATACTTTTTCTGCTCATCTTTTTCTTTATCATTCCACTGTTGGTGATCTTTTTATCACGTTGATCTGATATTAATGATAGTAAAATACATGATCGGATATTTTATTACTTTCATCCGTAAAATCGTTCATTTCAGCCGACATTTTTCTTAATTTTCCGGCATGATCATAGAGAATCCCACCCGGACAAATTCAACCTGCACAATTCTCCCATTCGTCGTCCAAAAATTTTCAATATTAACAAGTCAGATCATACAATTCACAGGTAGTTTCCGGGAATATCTTATCATGGATATATCCTTGAATAACGGGCAATTAAGGAAAATTTCATAAGGAGAATCATGGCAAAGAAAATCATCAATGAACCGTCCCGGACCCTCATGGAATACCGTCTTTTACCGGGATACACAACGGATGAAACTTCCATTGACAAAATATCCCTGGAAACAACACTGGCATGGACTCCTGAGGGAGAGAAGGAACTAAAACTCAATATTCCTGTCGTTTCGGCTGCTATGCAGAGTGTTTCCGGTGTGGAAATGGGAATTGAACTGGCCAGGCTGGGTGGGCTGGCATTTATTTTTTGTTCACAGACCATAGAGAATGAAGCGGCCATGATCCGGGATATTAAAAGCTATAAAGCCGGTTTTGTGGACCCTTTTTATGTCCATCCGGATATGCTGATCGGGGATGTTTTTGAAATCAGTAAAAGTAAGGGTTTTAATACATTTCCTGTAGTTGATGTCAACCATAAGTTGTTGGGAATTCTCACAAAAAATGATTACAGCGGAACCCACCATGCCCATTTGAAAGTTTCCGAACGGATGATTCCCCGGGAACAGCTGGTTGTAGGTGTCAATATTTCCGATATCAAGGAAGCCAACAAATTATTAAGGGAAAGTCATCAGAGCGTCCTTCCCATAGTGAATGAAGAGGATCAACTGAAAAATCTGGTTTTCCGCAAAGATGTCCGTAACCACATGAATTATCCTCTGGAATTACTGGATGACCGGAAGCGTCTATTGACCGGAGCCGCTGTGAACACCCACGATTACAGGGAGCGGGTCCCGGCTCTTGTAGAAGCAGGTTCTGATATTCTGACAGTGGATTCATCCGATGGTTTTTCTACCTATCAGAAACAGACATTGGAATGGATATCGGCATATTATCCCCATCTGCCGGTTATTGGAGGCAATATTATCACGGGGAAAGGGTTTCGATTCCTGGTGGATTGCGGTGCACGGGCTGTAAAAGTTGGAATGGGTGGAGGATCCATTTGCATAACCCAGGAACAAAAGGGGACAGGCCGGGGACTTGCATCGGCGATTATTGATGTTGTGAATGAAAGAAACCGGTATTTTGAAGAGACAGGCAAATATATCCCCGTCGTCGCAGATGGGGGAATCGTGGATTCCAAGGATATTACCATAGCCCTGGCATTGGGTGCGGACTATGTAATGATGGGTCGTTATTTTGCCCGGATGGAGGAATCCCCCACGGAAAAAATCCAACTCAGCAACCGGATTATGAAACCCTATTGGGGTGAAGGCTCTGCCAGAGCCCGGGAATGGAAATCTGCCAGGTATTATCAAATGAAATTTGTTGAAGGCGTGGAAGGCTTTGTCCAGTATGCAGGTAAACTCCGGGACAATCTGCCGGAAACCCTATCTAAAATCAAGGCATCTATGTCTTCCTGCGGTGTCACCACTATCCGGGAGTTCCATGAACAGGCCGAGCTCGAAATTGTCTCGGCATTGTCCATCCGGGAAGGGAAAGTCCACGATATCTATATGCCCAATGATTCTTCTGATTATAAATCCGATAAATATTGACAGGATGTCTTATTATGAGTGTATCAATTGTTATGGGTGCCCAATGGGGCGATGAGGGGAAAGGGAAAATTGTAGATACCCTGGCCGAAAAGGCCGATCTGGTGATCCGGTACCAGGGAGGAGCCAATGCTGGGCATACCGTTATCCATGGAACTGATAAATATGTCCTTCATCTTATCCCCAGCGGGATTATATCCGGGCAATCCGTCAATATCATCGGAAACGGTTGTGTAGTGGATCCCGTACTCCTGCTTCAGGAAATCGAAACCCTGCAGAATCAGGGAATTACAGTAGATCCCCGGCATCTTATGATTGCAGAAAATGCCCACATTGTCACGCCACTCCACAAATGGCTTGATTCCCTGCAAAATGCCCACATTGGTACAACCAAACGGGGAATTGGTCCGGCTTATGAACAAAAAGCCCGTAGAAATGGCATCCGTTTTGATATGATCAGCGGAGACAGGTATCAACCCGTTCTGGAATCCCAGCTTGCTGAAATTCAAAAGGTTACAAAAGCTGTTTATAATCAAGAGTTTCCAGGGAATATGAAAGATGAACTGGATGAATGCTTCCGTTCAGCTCAAAAACTTCTGCCCTTTGTAAAAGAAACGGCATCTGTGATTGCCCGGGCTGTAACCTCGAATAAAGAGGTTCTCTACGAAGGTGCCCAGGGAACACTTCTGGATATCGATCACGGCACCTATCCATTTGTCACATCATCCAGTACAACCATCGGAGGGGCTTATACAGGATCTGGCGTCTATGTCCATTTTGACCGCCGAATCGGTATCGTAAAATCGTATACAACCCGGGTTGGCGAAGGTCCATTTCCGACAGAGATTTTTGATGAAAACGGTGAAAAACTTCGACAAAACGGACATGAATTCGGGACAACCACCGGCAGACCCCGACGTTGTGGCTGGTTGGATCTGCCACTCCTGAAAAAAGCCATTCGAATCAATGGCTTCAATACCCTTGTTTTGACGAAAATCAGCTGTCTGTCCGG
>LGGY01000270.1 GCA_001509335.1 Fidelibacterota bacterium 46_43 | reverse complement strand
ATTCAGGATATGGAACGCCTGATTGATGATGTGGTTATCCTGGGATACGAGGGGGTTTTACACTCCTCTTCAATGGATTACTTCATGAACCATTTCCGCCAGTATGATTTTCTGCTAAAAGACGGCCCCGTGGATTTGACTAAAGACGATGTGATCACCAATTATGACCGGGTGAAGAATCATGCATCTGTCTATTCATTCAAATCACCGGAAGACGTGAAACAATACCTGAAAAACAAAGGGATCGCGTACGACAATTTCAGAGAAGTTCCCATGACGTTGGAAGATGCCTTTATCGGCATCACCGGGAAGTATTAGGAGGAGAGATGATAAAGAAAATTTTCTATAAAGAGTGGCTGAAGATCCGGTGGGCCTATCTGGCCATGGCTTTGGTGTTTGCGGGAGCGTTTATCTATGTCTTTGCTTCCGTTGGACATTCGTATAAATTCAATGTTGCAGCTACCTATTGGTATAACATCATTTTCAGGGGTGTAAAATTCTACACAACTCTTCGATATCTGCCTCTTCTGGCGGGACTTGTGATAGCTGCGGCTCAGTTTATCCCTGAAATTCAACGGAAACGGATCAAACTGACTTTTCACCTGCCTGTCGATGAATACAATGCGTTACTGGCCATGGCCGGGATTGGCTTTGTTTCCCTGCTGGCCATGTTTGGCGTGTATTCCCTGATTTTTCTGCTGGCAGGTTATGCCTATTTCCCCGTGGAAATTGTCCACAGTGCCTTTCTCACAACGGTTCCCTGGTATCTTTTGGGATTGACCTCCTATTCCCTGGGGTCCTACATAATTCTGGAACCATTGTGGAAACGGCGGATTTTCTATATCCTTTTTGCCGTGGGATTTGGAAAACTCTTTCTGCATGGATGGTGGTATAATATTTACGACAGGGTTCTGATCGGAATGCTGGTTCTGACAATCCTCCTCTCTGTGTCTGTCATCTATTCCGGTCACCGCTTTAAAAAGGGGGTCTATAAATGATTGTTCGTATCAGTCGCTATACATTAATACTTGTTGCTGTTGTGGTGATGGCCATCTATCTGCCCGATTTTTACTGGTTGTTGTTTGATGTAAAAACGCCCTCACCCTATGTTTCCTATTCACCGGTGGATTCTGTGTTTATCATGTACCGCCGTGAAGGCAATGACCTGGTTTTCCGGGATGAGGCCGGAAACACCTATACACGGGATGAATATGAGGCGAAACTCCCCTTTTTCTATTATATGCAATTGATTTCTGACGGAAGAATGCCCGAATCCCTCCACGGGATCGAGCTGGATGTGAATGAAATAAAAAAGAACCGGAATATGCACCGGCTCAGATCCCTTATGCTGGATGTCCCCCAGATTCCCCTCTATCCCCTTCTGGAATCTGAATCCGGCCGGGTTAATCTTGAATTTCCCGATGAATATTTCCGGATCACCGATGAAGGCATGGAATTTATCAACAGTATCAGCCGCAAAGTGGATAAGGAAATGAGTGCCCTGTTTACACAGGCACTGGAAGAAAAAGGGTTTGAATTCCCTGCCAAAATGATATTCACAAATCCCACAACCCGGAAGGCTTTTGATGAAGGGTGCTTTGTTGTGGATTCAAAGGATCATTTGTACCACATTAAAAAAACCAAGGGTCAGCCTGTTGTTGTAAATACCCATTTTCCCGGAAAAGCGACCCTTCGGATTACAACCGATCTCTTTTTCCGCCAGGTGACATTGGACAAGGAAGATGGTATCGATGTGTTCGTTACGGACCGGGATTATAATCTGATCGATGAGTACCATGAATCCTGGAAGACCCGGGAAGAGTATCCTCAGGGTAAAGTTGCCCGGGCGATCTTTCCTTTCTCCGCCTCCCTCAATGATGGTTCCAGCGCTTATGTCGGGCTTTATACGGACTGGCATTTTCCTCTTGCCTGGATCGGGAATATCATTGCCCTGCTCATCTTTGTCTTTTTTCTGAAAAAAGAAGATCGTAAACTGAAAAAGTCCATTCCTGAACTGTTGCTTGTGGCAGTGACGGGTTTGTATGGACTGATTGCCTGTATGGTCTATATTTATGTGCCTCTGTGGCGCTCGGAAAGGAAATGAAAAAAAGACTCCTACATCTGTGCCTGATACTTTTGACCTTTGTTGCCGGGGCTTCGGCCTCGGAGATCCGGGGAAAGGTGATTAGTCACATGGATAAAGCCGTGATCCCCGAAGCCCTGATTGTGCTTGAGGATCCCCAGGACGACACATTCCAGATGGAAACCATGTCGGATAAAGAAGGCTTTTTCATGTTCCGGGATGTTCCCCC
>LGGY01000122.1 GCA_001509335.1 Fidelibacterota bacterium 46_43 | reverse complement strand
GTATTCTTTTTACTATTTAATAAAAATTTCAATTAAGCATAAAAGATATCGTGTGAAAAATATAAATATGGGTCAAAATGAAGTGTAAGATTGCTTTCTGTGTTTCCTTATCCGATTTTTGTATTTTCTTACCATGAAAGCACGGGTCGTTCTGGCAATAGCAGGGATGACGTTTTTAGCATCCTTTACTACCATTGCGGGGAAACAAGCAGCCGTTGAGGTGGATTCCTTTGCCGTGGTTTATCTTCGGTACATCCTGGCATTTCTCACATTATGGGTCATTCTCCGGATTCGGGGAGAACGGGTAGAGATTGACTGGAAAGACTGGAAATCGCTTCTTTTTCTGATGGCCACCGGGATTCTTCTGAATCAGAATCTTTTTGTCATTTCACTGAAACATACGGTACCGAGTCACATATCCCTCATATATGCCACCACGTCTGTCTGGGTCATGTTTATGAACTGGCTGGCAGGAAAGGGACATCCTGAAAAAAGAAAAGTTATGTCTGCCCTTTTGTCGATCACCGGTGTGGCGATTGTTGTCGGCACCAGTCTTTTTGTGTTCAACCGGGAAATTTTCATCGGTGATGTGATTATCCTGGGTGCGACCCTTGGCTGGGCATCCTATACGGCTTTTGGAAAGACCATGGTGCACAAATACGGCCCCATCCGGATCACATATATTGTACTGGCCGGTGCCATGATAGCCTATACACCTTTGGGTCTCCCACGGGTTTTAGCAGTCCCCTGGAAGGATGTGTCCGGTCTGGCTATTCTGGGAATTCTCTATATGGGATTCTTTACCAGTGGAATATCCTATGTGTTGTATTACGATATTTTACGACATTTGGATGCTTCCCATCTGGGACTTATGGTTGCGGCTCAGCCTCCAACGACCGTTGTCATCAGTGTCCTTGTAGGTTATGAAACACTGAAAATCAATACAGTCCTGGGTATTGTTTTCATAGGCGGGGGAATTTTTCTGGCCAGCCGGAACCATATTGCAACGCCACCATCCATCCCCCCTGTGGGAAATGGGAAATCGATTTGACACCTCTCTGAAATCCCTTAAATTCCAACACTTTATGCAGCCGTGGTGGAATTGGCAGACACGCCAGACTTAGGATCTGGTGCCGCAAGGCGTGGGAGTTCAAGTCTCCCCGGCTGTACCAATTCAATTTATGTACTGCACATCGATAGATTTATTATTACTGGTTTTCGAAAGTGAAATATGAATCTCCAGTAAAAAATATCCGGTTTTCTTTGAGTAAGAATGAGGATAATATCTTAGAAGTTTCGCTGAATTGTAATATATGAAATTGTCTATGTTATGAGCCACAGGAGTAAAATATGCTTGAAAGTTAAAAATACAAGAACACATTTATAATAATATTATTAATAAAAGTAATAGTAAGCATGCGAATAAATTTTCGAAATGTAAAATGACAATACAGAGATGTGTTTTATTTTTTTATAAAGATATAATTATTATCATAATTTAAAAAAGGGCTATAACCTCTTTTATATGAAAATCTGGAATTGTCTGTTGATTCTAGAAGAAATTATACGTCAATCCAATGGCCAGCGCTTCCTTGATCTGTCGTTTGACATGCACATTCCGGTCGTATAAAAGGCGAAATGCCAGATTGACATTGACGTATTTATTGACGGCTGCCGTTAATTGATGTTTCCGGATCATCGGCATACGGTACGGGAAATTCAGAGGTGAAAGTTTCTTTCAAAGAGGCACCCAGGCGTGTGGAAAAGGAATCTTTAAACTGATAACCCATGCCCACACTTTGAGTAAAATAACCCGGATCCATAAAATCGGAAATAGCAATTCCGGATGTATCGGTGTATTCATATCCCCGGGCAAACTGGGTCCTGGCAGTCAGGGCGGCATAGGGATTGACAGGAAGACCCAGTTTACGGGTGTATACAGATTCCAGTCTGATCTCATCAACGGCCTTCCGTGATTCGGCGGATCCGATTTTGGATTTTCCGAAATTGACATTTCCGCTGCTTACCCATTTATATGTATTCTCTTCCCTTTTAACCTTACCCTTGATATTTATTTGCCATGACCAGGCATTGTCACCACCTTCAACCCAATTGTCCAAAGCAATCTGACTCAGATTCAGATTTCCCGTCATGGTGTATGTCCATCCGGATTCATTCTTATTTTCCTGTGCCATGGCAATCATGGCAATCATCATCAGGAACAGAACCCTTTGAAATACCCATTTCATCATGTTTTCCTTTTCATTGTTACAATAATATGTGATTTATGTGTTGTTTCGTTTCAAATCCATTCATTTTGGCGGATGATTCGTCTAATTATCCTCAGGTTGTGCTTCATTCTCATATAAATTTAAAATTACAATTGAACAATAGGCAGATTTTTCATGATTCATGAAAAATACACCTCTGATACTCTGAGGAACCTTAGTAAAAAATTTTTTTATTTTTTAAAAATTTTAAAAAATGTTGTAAAATTTGCGTAAAATGACCTGTTATTCATAGCGTTTCAGTGAAAAGGCAGAAACAAGGAAGGGAATAGAATGAAACGAGAGATGTTACCTGACGACGATGACGTTCCACTTGTACCGGAGCCTGGCGGCGCGGCGTTAACATTGGAACATGGTGCGAAACAGCCTGATGCTGTTTCTTTTTTTTATA
>LGGY01000164.1 GCA_001509335.1 Fidelibacterota bacterium 46_43 | reverse complement strand
AGCCCGGATTGAATCGTATGGATACGACATCGATACGGACATCCGGATTGAAGGACATTCGGATCAGCAACCTATCCAAACACAACGGTTTTCAGATAATTGGGATCTGTCCACAGCCCGTGCATATCAGGTGATGCAATATCTGCAATATCGTCTGCCTGTACCGGAGGATTATTTTTCCATTGCAGGATACGGCTCCTTTCATCCCCTGCATGATGTGAAAAACTGGGATGAGAACCGCCGGGTTGAAATCTATATTAAGGTGAATATGATCAACAGACTGAGCGGAAGGTCATGAAATTTTTTTCCACACGGCAGCATACTTTGTCCAGTCGTGAAAGGGCAGTCCGTTCCGGGTGGATTCTCTCTTTTGGTGATATTATGACCCTTTTATTGACGTTTTTTATCATGATGATTGCCCGTCAATCCGGTGAAATCAGCCGTATCCACCGGTGGACCCATAACCGGCTGGAAGAAACCGGCCGGGAGATCCGCTCAGTCATTGAAAAACAGGATTTATCAGTCTTTACGGTGAACTATCATTCAAAAGGCGTGCAGATCACCATCCGCGGCGAATCGCTCTTTAATCCGGGAGAGGCAGAACCTCTTCCGGAGTTTAGGCGTCAACTGACAGATCTGGCCTATGCGATTCGTACCCTGAATATTTTGGACTTAACTCAGATGGAACATAGACAGTTGCTACGGGAATTACGGGAAAACGGCCTGGCCTGGCATGTGGAAATCCGTATAGAGGGGCATACGGATAATGTCCCCCTGGGTCCCAATGTCCGGTTTAGAGACAACTGGGAATTGAGCGCCGCCAGGGCCCAGAGTGTGATGAGGATTTTACATCAGGAAACAGAAATTCCTGAAGAACATTTTGCCGTGGCCGGCTTTGGTGAGTTCAGACCCGTGGCGTCCAACGAGACGGAATCAGGGAGAAACCGGAACCGGCGTGTAGAAATCTATATTGATGCTTCCATCCAAAAAATTCAGTAATCTATCGGCAGGTAATTTCGTACACTCTTCTAACAAAAATATATCAGGAGGCTTATGGAACTCGGATTCATCGGTGTAAAATTTTCCGGAAAAAGCACACTCTTTGAACTTCTCACCGGAAATCATTTTGAAATCCTCCGGACTGGTTTGGCAGAATCCCGGCGGGGCAGAGTGGTGGTTCCCGATCCCCGTGTAGAGACTCTTTCAGAGATTTTCAAACCGAAGAAAACAACACACGCCACATTCAATTGTATTGATATTATGGGCATCCCATCGGGAAATCGACATGATACATCCTCGAAATATCTGGAAGCAGTCCGCCAGGTAGACGGACTGGTGGCTGTAATCCGTGTTTTTGAAGGCTATGGAGATGATGGGAAAGCCGTAACCATCGATCCTCCCGGCGAAATCCGGCACCTGGAGGAGGAAATTCAATTTGCCGACCTGGTGGTGGTTGAAAGTCGTCTTGAGAAAGTGGAACATCTGAAACAGCGGGGAGCTCCCCAGTATGATAAGCATGAACATGACATTCTGATACAATGCAAAGAGGCGTTGGACGAGGGAATACCGATTCGGAAGATTTCATTCCCGGAAGAAGACAAAAAGCGAATCCGGGGATTTCAATTTTTATCTGCCAAACCATTTCTGGCGGTTTTGAATTGTAGTGAGACCCGTTACCAGGAACGGGAGACCTATATCCGAGAGGTAAAAGAAAAATTTCCGAATATGGTTGTAACTGCTGTGTCGGCCCTGTCTGAAAAGGAAATTCAGGAATTGGAGGAAGAAGACCGCGATCTTTTCATGGAAGAATTGGGGATCGATGAACCGGCCATCCATCATGTGATCCGTGCGGCTTACGAGGGGCTGGGATTATTAAGCTTTTTTACAGTTGGGGAAGATGAGGTCAGAGCCTGGACGCTCCGGCAGGGACTCACAGCACCTTCAGCAGCCGGTGTGATACACTCTGATCTGGAAAAGGGGTTTATCCGGGCGGAAGTTATTTCCTATGATGTATTTATGGAAACCCAATCCATTGCGAAAGCAAAAGCGAATGGTCAGGTCCGCCTGGAAGGAAAGGACTATGTTGTACAGGATGGTGATATTTTAAACATTCGATTTAACGTATAGGATAAACCATGGCCAGACCGCAAAAAAACAGGCATGTTAAAAATCCACCCCGTTTCGGACAGTTCAAGCCCCTGGGAATTCCTTCACGGCAACTGGATGAACTGATTCTCTCCCTGGATGAGTATGAAGCACTCCGGCTGGCTGACGGGGAGGGATATGACCAGTCCCAGGCAGCGGGGCTGATGGGTATTTCGCGCCCTACCTTTACAAGACTGATCGAAAGCGCCAGGCATAAAATGGCGGAATTTATTGAAAAAGGTTTTCTTCTCACGATCGACGGAGGTGCCGTTCACTTTCTGAAGGATCGGTGGTGGTGCCGGAAATGCGGCCATACTATCAGTGGCGAACTGGTAAACCATCCCGGTCAATGCCCTCAATGCGGCAGTACGGATCTCCACTCCCTGGCAGAACGATACGGGCATGGTAAATGTTGCCGGGATTCGTCTGATGATTTATAAGAAGTGGTACCTTGATACAATTGTTTTTTGAAAGTAACGTGGTGCGAGGGATTCTTCCCTGAATTTGATGTTCATCACGGATGAAGCTTTGTCGCCGAACTCCGCCGGAAAAACTCCGGTGTAAAAATCGATGAACTGGACGAACTCCGCATGAATCAGATTAACGGGGCTTCCGCCGGTTCCGGGTTGTCCAAAATGATTGGGGTTGGGGATTTCAATGTCATCAATGATGAAAAGGTTTTCTCCCAAAAGTCCGCCACGGACTATGATTTCATTCATCTGGTCGGATGTGTTGGATACGGAAGGCAGAACCTGCACACTCCGTTTTCAGCATTTTGCCTTCTTCCATTTTTCTGAACGGGGTGAGTATAAGCATTTCACATAAGCTTTGTGATTGATGTCGTTCACGTGAAAATGGATGCCTGCCTTTAAATCTGTAAAATTTGTTTAATAAACGACAGGAATCCCTTATTTTAACCGTTATAATAACGAAGCGTTTCAGGGATAAAACACAGTGAGGTGTTAAAAAAATGACCACTTATCTTGAAAAAATTCAGTTTGATTTAAAGAATGCCATGAAAAATCGGGATGCCGTGCGTACCCGGACTTTGCGAATGCTCCTGTCCAAACTGAAAGAGAAACGCATTGAAATACTCCACGACCTGAAAGAAGAGGAAGAACTGGCAGTACTCCGGAAAGCAGCCAAAGAACGCCAGGATTCTGCCCGGACCTATCTGGAGGCGGGACGGACCGATTTGTCCGAAAAGGAAGAGGAGGAGCTGAGAATTATTGAAACCTACCTGCCGATGGAAATGGATGATGAAGCCATCCGTCAGATCGTCCGGAAAGTTATCCGCGATAGCGGCGCGGAAAGTATCCGGGATCTTGGAAAGGTTATGGGGCCGGTGATGAAAGAACTTACAGGTCGTGCAGACGGGAAACGGGTCCAAATGATAGTTCGCGAAGAACTGGGAGGTTAATATGCACTGGATAGATATCCTGGCCATTATTATTGTTGCCTGGTTTGTGGTAAAAGATTATTTCAACGGATTGATTTTAAGCAGTTTCCGGCTGATTGGACTGGTGCTGGGTATTATTATCGGCTCAAACTACAGTGTGAGTGTGGGGAACGCCCTTTTTGGCCGTTTTGACTGGAATCCCACCCTGACGATGGCCATTGGCTTTGTGGTCCTATTCCTGGGTGTTGTGATTGTCGCCCAGATCCTGGCTAATCTTATCCGGGCCGCCATGAACCTTGTCCTTTTAGGATGGGTGGATAAACTGGGAGGTATCGTTCTGGGTGCCCTGAAATCGGTGATTATCCTGAGTGTTATTTTCTGGATTTTTGATCTTATGCCCAATAATAACTGGGTTCCACAGATAAAACGGAATTCCAAAAGTTATGAACTTCTTGAAGGGGTTGTCCCAATGGTTCATAAAACCCTGATTAAACCCTTTTTTGATGAGGGCAAGCTCCGTCAACAATTGAATAACAGAGCCCGTGAGGATATTCTGCCGGCCATTCAGGGCACAACGGAAGAATTTGCCAGGCAGCTCCGTCAGCTGGATGCCTTCGATTTTCAGGAGCAGCAATATCTTCTGGAAAATTTTAAAAAACTGCCCCTCCCTGAACGGAAAGAAATCATTCTGAAACTTAAACAGGGCGGACAGGAGATGCGTGAAGCCATCGAACGTTTAAATCAGGGATTATGACAGGATTATGATGCACCCCGAAGCGGTCCTGGGGTTTGACCGGGTCCGGCGCCTTCTCAGGGCGGAAACCTCTACAGAAAAGGCAGGTGACCGGGCAGAAAATTTGCACTCTTTCCAGGCTCCTGAAATCTTCCGGAAAACACAGGATTTAATTCTTGAAATGCGGGATCTTATTGCCCTGGATACGGCCATTCCCCTCTCCGGTTTTGGTGACCAGACTCATATTTTTAAACGTGCAGCCATACAGGGAACAGCTTTATCGGGTGAAGAGCTTTTTACATTGGGTTCCATTCTTCAAACCAGCCGGCAAATCCGGGAATATTTCAAACACCGGCCTGAAAAGTATCCCCTGTTACGGAAACGGGTCCTGAAGTCTGCAGTTGATTTACAACCCCTCGAACAGGATATACTCTCTGTTCTCGATGATAGCGGAACCGTTGCCGACCACGCATCACCGGAATTGCATGCCATCCGGAAAAAGATCAGCCGGCTGAATCAACGGATTTTCAGGGAAGTACAGAAAATTTCAGCAAAACTGGCAGAAGATCAGGTGGCTGTCAGTGATCAGGTCTCATTCCGGAACGGCCGTCATGTGATTCCTGTCAGGGCCAGCCGGAAGAATCAAATTCAGGGCATTATTCACGATCAGAGCCAGACAGGGCAAACTTTTTATATTGAACCCTTAACCATTGTGGTGATGAATAATGACTTACGGGAAGCCCAGCTGGCTGAAAAAGAAGAGATACACCGGATTTTGCGGGCATTGACTGACCGGGTACGGGAGAATCTTGAGGATTTTATGGCAACAACAAGTATGCTGGAAGATTTGGATTTTATCCATGCCGCCGGAAAGATTGCCGTCCGCTATGTGTGTGATAAGCCCTCGGAAGAAACGGATACTTTTCGTATTGTCAACGGACGGAATCTGGAGCTGGCAGTCCAGCGGGATGTAGTTCCTCTCACTTTTTCCCTTGAGAAAGGAAAAAGGGGTATTGTCATTACCGGTCCAAATGCAGGAGGGAAAACCGTTGCCCTGAAAACGGTGGGTCTTCTTGCCCTTATGAACCAGGCAGGGTTACTGATTCCTGCTGATGCCTCCAGTTCCCTGCCAATCTTTGACCGGATTTTTGTGGATATCGGTGACGAGCAATCCATCGAAGGGGATCTTTCCACATTCAGCTCCCATATGCTCCGCATCCGGACCATTCTTGAACAGGCAACCCATGAAAGCCTGGTCCTGATTGATGAACTGGGCACGGGAACAGATCCCGATGAAGGCGCGGCCCTGGCTGAAGGGATTTTAAGGGAGCTCATGCTCCGGGGTACCATAACCTTTGCCACAACACATCACGGCGCCCTGAAAACCCTGGCTTTTGAGATTGATGAACTGGAAAACGGCAGCATGATGTTTGATGATAAATCCCTGTCTCCCACCTATGAATTCCGGCTGGGCATTCCCGGGAGCAGTTATGCCATCGAAATTGCGCGGCGCTACCATCTGGATCCCCGGGTCATTGAAACCGCTGTGATGCGGGTAGGGAAAAGCCGTGAAAAGCTGGAACGGCTGATCCAGGACCTTCAACAAAAAATCTTCCGCTATGATACGCTGCTGAAGGATATCCGGAAACGGGAAGAACACCTGAAAAAAGAAACAGAACATATCCAGGAAAAACTGAAAACCATTGATACCAAATATAAAAGAGCCGAACAGGATGCCCTGAAACGGGCAGAGCTCATCATTGCCGATTTGCAGAAAGAACTGGAAGGAACTATCCGGGAAATCCGCGAATCCGGAGCAGAATCGGCGGCGATTCACAAGGCGAGACAAACTTTTACCCAGGTTAAAACCAAAGTTCAGAACCGGCAGGAAAGGACGGCAGATCCCCAAAAATCCGTCCTGAAAATGAGTGCCCTGAATGTTGGAGATGAAGTGTGGATCCGCTCGCTGGAACAAAATGGCCGAATTGTGGAAATCAATCCCCGCAAACGCCGTGTCTGGGTGGATGTGGATGGTTCAAGAATGCGACTGGATCTGTCGTGGCTTGAAAAAGCCCGGAAATCAACTCAACGGGTGGAAACTCACGTGGAAAGAAGCGATGACACTGTATCGCACCGGATTGATTTGAGGGGATTCAGGACAGAAGAAGCCCTGAGCAGCCTGGACCGCTTTATCGACAGAGCCGTTGTCAGCCGGCTTTCCCGGGTGGAAATTCTCCATGGAACGGGTTACGGGATCCTGAAAAAATTTATTGAAGAATTTCTCACGAAAGACCGGCGGGTCCTCTCCTTCGAACAAGCTCCCTGGGATCAGGGCGGTGCCGGTATAACTTTTGTAAAATTGAATATTTAACGGCAGGATATCATGGGACGCATCCCGGAACATGTGATTGAACAGATAAAAGAATCCAATGATATCGTGGATGTTGTATCCTCTTATATCTCTCTTACCCGGAAAGGACAGAATTACTGGGCCCGCTGTCCCTTTCACCAGGAAAAAACGGCGTCCTTCAGCGTAAGCCAGTCCAAACAGATTTATCATTGTTTTGGCTGTGGAGCCGGAGGGAATGTAATCAACTTTGTCATGACGTATGAAAAAATCACATTTCCCGAAGCTCTTCACGCGCTGGCAGACCGGGCAGGCATCAGCCTTGAAGAATATACCTATCAACCTTCGGATGAAGAAAAAAGTATTAGTTCACGGCTTTACGAACTACACCGTCTGGCTATCGATGTATACAAAAATACCCTGAAATCACCTGAAGGAAAAGCCGCCCGGGAGTATTTGATTAAACGGGGATTGGATGAACACACACTGAGTACCTTTGAAATCGGGTTTGCTCCCGATGCATGGGATACTCTGTTGAAAACAGCCTTAAAGAAAAAATTCGATGAAAATCTGCTCATATTGTCAGGACTTGTGACCGAGTCGGAGCGAAAGAAAAGATACGACCGTTTCCGAAACCGGATCATGTTTCCTGTTTTCGATACCCGGGGGAATCCCGTTGGTTTCGGTGGACGGGTTTTAACCGGGGATGACCAGGGTGCAAAATATCTCAATTCACCTGAAACTCCGGTTTATCATAAAAGCCGGATATTGTACGGACTTCATAAATCCCGGGATGCCATCCGGAAAGCTGATACGGTTCTGATTGTGGAAGGATATATGGATCTGCTCCAATTGTGGCAGAACGGTTTTACACATATCATTGCGGCATCGGGAACCGCTTTTACCTCCGATCATGCCCGGATAATCAAACGCTTTGCCTCTAAAGCGGTTTTATGTTACGATGGTGACGAAGCAGGACAAAAAGCTGCCGTTAAAACAGGTCTTATTCTCGCCCCCCAGGGGATATCCTGCCGGGTATTAAGACTGCCGGAAAAAGAAGACCCCGATAGTTTTATCCGCCAGGCAGGTCCGGAAGCGTTTCAGATGAAAATCAACGAAGCCCCGGATTTTATGTCCTACATTGAGTCTTTGATTAAACCGTTGCGTCTTTCGGCAGCCAGGCGGTCTGATGCTGTCAGGCGGATCCTGGATCAGCTGGGGCCCTTTGCCGATCCGGTGATGGAAGAGATGTTCCTCAGCGATTTAGGCCGGGTTTTCGGGACGGATATGGCCGTGTTAAAACAGCAATTGAATCGCTCGGGTTTCAGAGATAAAGAGGATACAGTATATGTGGGTCCTGTAGAGAAAGAAAAACACTTTGCCAATAAATCCGAAGCGGCTCAATACCAGCTTATCCAACTGCTTGTGAACACATCCTCTACCTCCATCCGGTCCGCTGCTCTCCGGGTACTGAAGGAGGATCTTTTCACCCATGCCTTTCTTAAAAGGGTCTATCAACAGATTCAGCCGATCCTGCGCAAACAGATTCAAATTTCTCCTTCATCCCTGGCGGAATCCGTAAAAGATGATACGGTCCAGCGCTTTATTTTCCGACTGATTATGGAAGGGAATCCCTTTAAGGAACCGAAAAAAACGTTTTTGGATTGTCTGGCACGTCTGGGCGAACAAAAAATCCGGGACCAACTGAATCTGATCGGAGAAAAGCTTCGGGAAGCCGACAAAAAAGGGGAATTTCCAGGCGCTCTTTTGAAAGAAAAGCAAACCTTGTTGAAAAAACTGAAATCCCTTCAGGATACCCTGACGGCAGACATTTTTCGGGAAGAAGGGCAGCGCTGGATAAATCGTTCTGACGGCGGATCGCCGGGGACAAACTCCAGGGCTTTCCGAAAAGCATCGATGGCATCATCCCATTTCTGATTCCAGTAGAGATTCAATCCCTTTTCATACCATTCCATAAGCTTCAGCTCCGCCTCTGTGGCTTCCCCTTTTTTTGCCATCAGATTATACACAGTAATGGGCCTGGCTTTCCCTTTGACAATCAGGCGGTCCAGCATTCGGGCTTCTATAAAGGGTTTCGCCAGATTGTATGTGCTTTCTCCGATCATCAGATAAGTACCGTATTGCTTGTTGGCCCCTTCAAATCGGGATGCGGAATTTACGGCATCCCCCATCACGGTATATTGAAAACGTTGTTCAGATCCCATGTTGCCGGCACTGACCAGCCCGGAATTAATGCCCATACGGACATAGATTTCCACGCCATATTCTTTTTTTAATTCAGGTCGTAGTTCGGAAATCTTTTTTTGCTGTTCCAGGGCGGCCCAGCAGGCTTTCCGGGCATGTTCGTCATCTTCAACAGGCACACCGAAGTCACACATAATGGCATCACCTTCGTACTTGTCCACATATCCGTCATAACTCATGAGGATTTGTGTCATGGGAGATAAATATTTGTTCAATAACATGGCCAGATCTTCCGGATTCAGGCTCTCGGAAATGGTGGTGAAACTCTGAACATCAGAGAAAAACATGGTGGCTTCCCGTTTTTCTCCCGTCAGTGTAAAAGCGTCCGGATGCTCTTCCAGATATTTTAAGATCTTGGGGGATATATAGGTGGAAAACATCCCCCGGATTTTTTTCTTTTCACGCTGCTCTAAGATGAATTCATACAAAATGTCCA
This sequence comes from Fidelibacterota bacterium 46_43, assembly GCA_001509335.1. Taxonomy (GTDB): domain Bacteria; phylum Fidelibacterota; class Fidelibacteria; order Fidelibacterales; family Fidelibacteraceae; genus Fidelibacter. Next base: position 520 of record LGGY01000164.1, on the reverse strand, counting down.
AAGCATAGGAGAGGAAAACGGCAAGGATAGGAATAAAAATCTCGATGATAATCCGGTTTTCATTGAAAAGATAAAAAGACAGATAAACATAGCCCAGGATTAATAGGGATATGATGATAATTCCCCATACGGGCCCCAGAGTAATTGTGATAATCAGAGCGAAGACACTTAAAATCAGGACAATGACATTATTTACCCATTTGTCGGACTTGATCAGATAATTTCCGTCCAGGACCGTTTGCATGGCATGGGCATGGGTTTCTACACCGGCCATAAGGTTCGTCGTTCCCTCATAATTGTAAAAGGGGGTGAATTTGGTATCAAAGTGTTCTTCAAGGGCATCTCCGATGAGTACAATTTTATCTTTAAAAGGAGAATCTTCACCAGTTGGATTCAGGATAGAGAGGAGTTCTTTGGGATAGAGCGACTTATCACCTTTCCACAATTCCATATAATCTGTGTCATAATCTCCCCTGAGATCTGTTTCTGCGTCATCCAGGACAGATGACAGGGAGTAAGA
>LGGY01000021.1 GCA_001509335.1 Fidelibacterota bacterium 46_43 | reverse complement strand
CTTAAAAGGATTCACTTTTTCACTTACCATGGCTTTTACTCCTTAATCATCCCGGGTTTCTATTTATAGACATGACATTTTGTTTCCGGAAAAGTTAATGAAATTTACATGAAATCCAAATCTTCATAACCGGTACTATCATAAAAAAAGATATCTTTGTCATGAATGTTATATAAATTATATAAATACTGAATCAATTTTCTAAGAGAATTTTTCTGCTTATCCGGTACCCAGGATCCTGAAGGAAATTTCATATCGGAGATGCAACACAGGTGAATATATGGATCCGTTTTATTTCGGGTTTCACAGAAAAACACCGTATCCCGCCCCTGAAAGATGCGTCCCTTTGTGTCTATGATATAATGATAATTTATATCCGGATACCCAAGGTGTAAAATCTGGTAATCCTGCAACGAGCGGGGACTCATATCGGAGCTAAAACCGGAATAGTGAATGCAGATTCCTGTAAAGGGGGTGTTGTGGCGTCGTCTGTTTTCCATTCGCCGGGGATAGACCGGGTTACGGGCATTCCAGACATTTCTGGGAATGATGCGCGGTGTATCTTCGTTCTCCGCACATGTCCAAAAAAGAACAAGACAGGCCGTGAATTTAAGGATTCGCCTTAAAATGACGGGTGTAATAATCATGAGCCGTAAGTCCCAATTCATTAAGGTAAAATTCCTGGTCCATTGTTTTTCCATAATCAATTCCCCGGCCGTAGTAGGATCCCAGAGCCGCCACATCAGGAAGATATCCAAAGCGTTTCGTATAGTAGTCCTGTATAATTCGGCAATACACAACACTATACACCATATTGGTATCGGGAAAGGATAACCGGTGAATCAAATGGGATCTGTCTTTTGAAGGAGAAAAGGGTAAACGCTCCGGATGATGGAGTTCAATCCACTCGCAGGTAGAAATTTTTATCTGGGCAAATCCCACAGAGGCATCAAACCCCAGCCGGGCTCTGCTGAAATCCGCCTTGTCCAGATGATTGACATTATGAAGCCTCTCGGCGAAAACAACAGAGAAATACATTGAAGGGGATAAAGAGAATTTTTCACAAACCTGACGGATTGTTTCACGATATTTCGACATATATCTTTCTGTTTTAACTTCTTTAATTTGAGGTCTGAATTGCGCGCCAAATATAAAGATCAGGCAGATAGCCATCATTATAACAAGCCATTTCAATGCTTTTTTCATAGATTTTCCTCAAAACTTTTATATCCATTCCCAGTCTCCAGGGGTTAGCCGGTTCATACAGAAAAAAATACCGGCAGGTACCCCTCCTGTAATAACAGAGAATATTCACAGGGATATCCAACAATTCTGGAAAGGGAATTTGTGTTTCACACATCTTCGATCCGGCAGAAAACAATGTCCCGTTTCTCACAACAGTCAGAGGCCATGCCGGAAAATGTGTTTCCAGATACCTAACCCATGTATCCAGATTCTCATCCCGGTTTATCAATAGGAGCAACCCTTCATCATGGTTTGTTTCAAACAGTGAGTCCACCGATGTTAACAGGTAGCGGGTTCTGAGATTTTCAAGGCAGAGGAGTTCCGAAACCGAGCGGTCTGCATGAAGAAGGCTTCGGGATAGTTCCTTCTGACGGTACAAAAGGAGCAGTATCCAGAAAAACAGCAAAACCAGAATGAGAAAATTTATTTTTTTATTCATACTCTGTTCCTTTTTTGCTTTCCGGAAAAATACCCATGGTCACAGCTTCTGATTTCAGTCGTTGGATACGGTTCAGAAGGCGCCGGTTTGGTTTTCCTTCCATGATATATTTCGCCAGGGCTTCAGGATTGGGAAGCCCTGCTACCAACAGGATCATATCATCGGGATGCAGATCGTTTACCTGCTTCCCAAACAATTCCTGCACCGCTGAAGAAAGTCCCACTGTATTGGGTGACCACATGATACAGTTGACATAGAGTTCAAGAATTTCATCCTTCCTTAGCAGGGATTCCACAATCCAGGCACCGGCCATTTCATGGATTTTATTCCATATCGTCCGGTCACCGGATCCCCAGATGGTTTTTACCAGTTGTTGTGTCAGTGTGCTGCCCCCTGAATAATCCAACCGGGAAACCCTGGGAGTCAGCAAAATTTTAAAAATCCGGAAAAAATCCACGCCGTGATGCTCGTAAAAGCGACGGTCCTCGGAAGACAGTAATAGCAGAACCAGGACGTCGGGAAGCTGTTCCCGGTGAATCCAATTCCTGTCAAGCATGGGAATTCGGGACATTTCTCTTTGCAGGTAAGTAGATTTCCGGATCAGATGATTTAATTCGTGCATGGATTTTTTTTTTAGAATCCACCCTCTATGGGCCCAGATTCCACAATAAACTGTGATCAAAACCAACAAAACGAATAATGCACTTTTCATGCCGCCTGTTATTTTAATAGACTCTTTCAAAGACTGCCGTATGTTTTCCCAAAGAAAGTCCAAGGACTTTACCGATCCGGATGATTGATTTTATTTTCATAATTTCATACGGTGGATCATCCGTTATCCACACATAATCTTCCTGTCCCATCAAAGGGCCGGCCTTCATACGAACGTGCCAAGTAGAGCATGGGATTTTCTGATTCTGAAGACAAAGGGTATCCATACCGACTGGTTTAAAGAGGTATGGCACTGTTTTGCCATTATACAGATATAACTCAACGGGGGTGTCTGTGGAAGGTGGATGAAACAGAAGGCAGGCATAGCGGGCGTAGGAGGGGAAGGTTACCTTTTGAAAGGGGGTATGCAGGGTATAGGATTCCTCTTTCATCTGTTTACGGACGATATATTCATTCTTCCGATAATCTACCTTCACCTCTTCTCCCAGGGCAGGAATCCAAAACCAAAGAGGCTTTCCTGACTTCCGTTGAAAAATCACATCTACACCGCCGAGGGGTGAGGCTGTAAAAACTTCTCGGTAACGAAGACATTCCAGTGAATCCACAAGTGTATCGGTGATGCTAATCGTCAGATAAACATTTTTATCCTGTTGTTTTAGCACCCATGTGCAGGGCCTGAAGTCGTCCGGATTCGATGCCGTAAGGACAGTCACTATCACAAGCCGGAAAATCAGGCATGACAAAAAGTAGAGTCCGCGTCGTTTCATAAAGCATTTATCCTTATCTGTGTCCTTTTTATAAAACCGGGAGAGCCGGAGACGGCTCTCCCGATGTGCCCCCGGGATTTCAGTCACAATACCGGAAAATCAGCGATGTTCCGATATTCATGACCATTCCCTGTGATGTGAAGATACCGAAACCCAGGGCAACGATACCTGCCAGGCAGGCAAGATAGGACCCGGGCAGGTATCCTCCTGTGTACTCCATCATCTCGTTCAAGGAAAGCTCATTCATTTCCGACCCCCTTTCTTTCATGTTGCTTGTGATTTGCCGGGATCCATTTCAGGAGTTCCCGGACATCCCTGTCACCGCGCAGTGAATGGACATATATATGCTCACCATCATAGATAAATGTGACGGGTAAAGGCGGATCCCCAAAGCAGGTGTATGCAGTGCTGACATCCAGAATACCTATGGCAAAACGGGAATCCTGCCGGAGTAAAATGCAGGATTCATATATACTTGAAGTGAAAAAGGTTTTATCTGTAGTAAACAGGCCATACTGCACATCCGGCAGCTTCTCTTGCATTCGGTTCAGACGCGCCAGATATTGCATACAATAGGGACAGTTTATGGAAAAGAGAATGATGATTTTATATTTCCCCTTTTCCGGAATAAAATTTTTGGGACCCGAAACGGAGTAGTATGTAAAGGAAGATAATTCTCCGCGTGGTGTTTCAATTTTCACAATCCAGAAAACAAGAGACACACTGACCATCAGTATCAGGAGAAGCCACACGATTCCCGGAAGGGTAAACCCACTTTTATAACATATAGATTTCATAAAAAACTCCGATCCCCCACATAAGGACGATCCCCAATATCCGGGCTGTCAGCAACGGGAAAAAAATCTTTTTTATTTTGAATCCTGTCCAGGCAGCCAGGGTCAAAAGAACCCATACAAGCCATAACCCTTCAAAACAGTTAAAGGCATTAAGAAGTTTATTCAAAACAGGATAGGCGTCAACAGACACAACAGCGCTGAGTGCCAGGGGAACCCTGAGGATTTCCCCGGCCTTGTCTCCCGGAACGTCCATGCCGGACATGGGGATGAATTTTGACACATCCCTGAGGATTAAAAAACCAAAAGCAGGCACGATTGCATGAAAAACCCCCTTAAAGGAGATCCATACCTGGGTCAGCATGAAAAAGAGGTGAATTAAAAGCGCCATCAGGGTCATTCGGACAAGGATGAAAAAGGGAATACACAGCAAAGTCCAGTATGTAATATCCTGAATGCGTGCAAAAATCAGGTCAATATAGACCGGTGAAAATTGTTCTCCCAGGAGCTCTTCCACGGTTTGTCGCGTTGTAAAATGATCCTGATAGAACCAGACCGTTGCCATGGAAAGAACAGACCACAAGATAAAGAATCCGGACCAGGGGACAGATTTAATGCGTTGAAAAAAAGGTCGATAAGCGAGAGTAAGCATCATATCACCCTGCATATTCTCTTTTCAGATCTACAACGGTTTGAGCCAGATCCGTCATCTGGGTATCGTGACTGATAAGGATGACGGCATGGTGAATGGCATACATTTTTATCCAATTCTGAACCCAGTGACGGGTCATACGGTCCAGGGAATTGAAACACTCATCTAAAATCAGGATATCCGGCTCTTCGAGGATCGCCCGAAGAAGTCCAACTATTTGCTTTTCACCCCCGGAGAGCCGTCGGTGCCCTTCACCCAGAATTGTTAAAAGACCATATTCAAATTTTTGGATAAACCAATTGAAATCCCGGTGAATTTCATTTAACCAGCGGAAATTTTCAGGCTTTCTACCCAGAAAAATATTATCCCGCAGTGTCATATTAAAAATCTTCACATCCTGACTGACCAGGCCAAAATGCCGCCGGTAATCCACGACATCCGTCATCATAACAGGTTTCCCATTCCAGTACATATCCCCTTCACAGAATTGATATTGCCGGAGGATGGAATGGATCAGAGTTGTTTTGCCCGTTCCGTTTTCACCGGAAATCTGTACCAGGGATCCTTTCCGGAGTGAAAAACTGATCTTTTCAAACAGAGGTTGATATTTTGGCCATTGGAAAGTGCAGTTCCGGAGATCCAGGGAAAAATCCGGAGTGGGACCACACGTTTTCCTTTCGCATGTTTCCACGGGATGAACCAGAAAATCCCGGAGCCGGGTGATTGCTTCCCGGGTTTCTGCAGCCTTTAAAGCATTTTCCATCAGTCTGAAAAGGGAGGGAATAAAATTGGACGTTAGAATAAAGGCAGCAAGCCAGTTGCCAAAGGATATGTGCCCATTCATCACACTCAGGATGCCCCATCCGATAAAGAGAAGCTGAAACACCCCAAGGCAGCATTCTGAAAGGACAAATAAGCGGCTGTTCAACAATCCGACATCCTGCCAGCGGCTGAGAAAAGCATCATATTTTTCCCTGTTTAAACGAATAAAATAGGGATGGACACCAAAGGCGGAAATTTCCGGTATCCCTTCCATGGTTTCAATCAGCTCATGGCTGAAATCTGCCCCGTTTTGAAGCATGGTATTCTGAAGTTTTCGAAGCCGGGGATAGAACCCTGCCAGTATTCCCGCCAGCAGCAGGATAAACAGGGTAGACAAACCTGCCAACAATGGAGAAAAAACGACCATCACAAGAAGGCTTCCAGCCAGAATAAAAGCATCTGCCAGTCCATGCAGAAGGGTAAACTGGTAAAAGGACTGTATCCGAAATATGTCCAGAAAGCGGGATGTAATTTCGCCGGTACTGAAACGCGAAATAATCCCGTAGGGAAGATGGGTAAAATGGGAGATAGACGATTGAAAAATATCCTGAAAAAGGATTTTTCCATGGCGGTAAAAAAGGAGATTCCGGATATATGTCACAGCACTTCTGATGAGTAGAAAACATGACAGAAAGACAAGGCTTATCCATAACAACTGTTTATCCTGTTGGGGGATTACCCGTTCTGTTACCGCCCTGATGAGAAATGCCGTAAAAAAACCCGCGAAAATTGAAATCACACCACAAAATAGAATTTGAAGCACATGATCCGCATATTTCCTGACATAGGATACAAGCCACGCTCCATCCGACAGATAATCCGGATCCCTGTACGTGGAAAGACACTGAACTCTCATCAATACCCGGCTTTTCCACAAGGAATCCAGGGCTTTTTGATCCAGCCAGTAAAGACCCTTGGCCGGATCCCCGATAAGAAACCTGCCTTTTTTATGAGCATAAACAATCACATAATGAGTCAGATGTTCCGGAAGTTCGCAGTGAAGAATCACCGGTAGTTCCGCTTCCGGGTATTTCCCTTTCTCAACCCGGAATGCAGAGCATTTCAGGCCTGTTTTTTCAGCCGCCTGTTTCAAATCGTATAAGCGGCATCCTTTATAATCGGTATGACACAATAAACGGAGTTTATCCAAATAAGCATAACCGCCAAAATACCGAATCAGACTCAAAAGACAGGCCGGCCCGCAGTCCGAGGACTGATGCTGCTTCACGAGGGGATATTTGAAATGGTTAATAATCATTTTTCTATAACTATCTTTCTGTAAGAATTTTATTCTATTTACAATTATAAATCAACCCAACAAAATTTCTACAGATTCTCAACTAAAAGCAAAAACCCGGACAACGCCGGGTTTTTCAAAAAAAAATATTCAGAAAAAAGACTTATTTGTTAAAAATACCAGTTATTCACCAGTTTGAAGCCGAACCCCCGGATATTGTCTGTAAATCCTGCACTTCCCAGTGAATAGGTATAAATGCCCATATCCCAGATCCGGGTATTAAACCCGATGCCGGTCTTCAGGTAACCATTGCCATTGGTAAAGCCGGTACCTATGTTCAGCATAAGCCATTTCAGGGGGAAAATGTCCAGTTCCAGATAAGTCCGGGGAGATTCTTCATATCCCAGGCCTTCATTCAGAAAAGCTGTTAAGCCTGTCCGGACCATTAAAACAGAAATGGGTTGCCATGTCAAATCCAGCTTCATGCGTGATGCCAGTTTTTCTGTCATAACGAAGTTGGAATCAAGGGTTGTATGGGTGGCATTGAGGAGGGAATCCACATCCAGATCATCTTCGGAAAAGGTTCCTACAGGATCTTCCACGCGGGCATCCCAGCGATACTCTTTTGTAATCATGTTGGAGCTGTTGACTGTCGCGCCCAGATCCAGAAAAGAGAGTTGAACATCCACACGGTTTGCCAAAAAGGGAATGGGCAGAAAATCCTTCAATTTTGCCCCTACGCCAAAATCAAAGCCAAAGGTGGGGCCCGGCACTTCGATATCGGCATCCGGATTCACAAAACTATAAGTTGCCGTGCCGGCAGTTTGGACGGTGGTTTCATCCACCCCGATAACCACATCATTGGCTTCAGCCAGGCTGAATCCTCCCAGGTAGGCATTCAAAGCCAAGCCAACCCGAATATCCACAACATCCCGGACAACGGGGATATATCGGCTGATTGTGTGCCCCATACCCAGTGAATTCCTCAAATAGGCATAGACTTCAGCCGATGTTTCCATATTGGTTATGGGATTGCCAAAGCTGAAACCCGGCACCTGATTCCCCAGGAAGGGGATGACGAGGATTTCACCGGGGAGTGTTCCGGAGACACCGACATGGACACCGCTGTTGAAGAAAACAGGGCCCACCCTCAATGCAAAAAGAGTTGGTAAGGATATTTGGGAATACAAAGGCAGGCCATTTTCCTCGAAAAGCCCTGCGAAATACTCCTGGTCTTCAAAGGTCAGCATGTCCCGGGACACAAAATCATTATAGTTCCCCACCGTCACAGCGCCATTGGATAGCAGGAAATCCATATTCACCATGGGTGCGACCAGGGACAGGGAAACCATCGATTCGTGATCAATGCCAAGGTTTGCCGGATTTGCCTGGAGGGCTGCCGGTTGGCGGAGTGTCCGTTTATACACGATATCCTTAAACGGGTCTGTAAAATCTGATTCTTCCTCTTTAATCACGGCAGGTGCAGAAGCAAGGGATACGGATTGCTTTTCCGGTTCCCACACATTGACATCCGGTTCAGAGGTCTGTTGCTGATCGGATGAGTCTTTTTCCAGATAATTCTGCTCCGACATATCGTAGACTTCTTCTTCAGCCTGGGATGTATCCATCTCGCGGTCCAGTTCGTCGAAAGCTTCATCCGCCCGTTCACGCACTTCATCCAGAGATGTTTCTTCACCGGGATTCACTGGTTCCTGGGCTAATAGATGTCCAGAAAACAAAAACAGAAATCCGGTAATCAAAAAGATACGTGTTATCTCATTCTTATTCTTATTTTTATTCATCTCAGTTCTCCTCCTCATCCTCTGCACCGATGAGTGCTTTGAAGGTCCCGTACAACCACACCGTCATGGAATCGGTTGTTAACAAGCGCGATGTAGAACCATCTTCAGGCCCTTTGAGCCAGACATCGGTTTTCATATATCCTCCATCCTTCAGGAATTGGATAATATCTTCACCAAGTTCCAAAATTTGAAGCGAGGTGTCGGCAGCACCCACTTCCAGCCGGGCAATTTCAATCACGTCTGGATGATCCGGAATTTTTAGAAAGTTTGAATCGGGACTTCC
>LGGY01000020.1 GCA_001509335.1 Fidelibacterota bacterium 46_43 | reverse complement strand
TGCCCATACTGGCCTTGGGGCAAACGACGGGAAAGATCAGTGGTGTTGTCAAAGACGTAAAAACAGGTGAACCCCTTATCGGGGCGAATGTAATTGTAACGGATTCACAGTTGGGTGCCGCCACCGGTGTAGACGGGAGTTTTGTGATTTTGAACATTCCCGCCGGTGATCACACCCTCCAGGTGAATTATATGGGGTACAAGCAGGTGTCCCTGACAGGTGTGGAAGTGCTGATGGGCCGGACGGCCCGGGTGGAAATTCTCATGGAAGAGGATGTGCTGCAACTGGGTGAAACGGTCACCGTCACAGCGGAACGTCCCATCGTGGAGGCGGATAAGACGGGTTCTTCCATTCATCTCACGTCCGAAGAGATCAGCAATCTGCCCGTCGAAGGACTCAGAAATGTCCTGGAATTGACGGCGGGAATCAGCCGGAATGCAGATGGCACCATCAGTATCCGAGGTGGCAGCGGCTATGAAATCAATTACCAGGTCAACGGTATCAAATCCATGACCACCAACACAGGGGCCACGGCCTTCGGCGGCATGAACGACAAAGCCGACAACAGCTGGAAATATGATGTGAATCCCCTGGCCGTTGCCCAGATGGAAGTGATTTCCGGCGGGTTTAACGCTGAACACGGAAATGCCCAGTCCGGTGTGATCAAAGTGGTTACAAAAGAAGGGGGTGAAACTTTTTCCGGAGGATTCCGCATGGAATACCGGCCTCCGGGGCAGTATCACTGGGGGGATTATCTGTACTCCAAAAATCAGATTGAATGGGAAAATTGGGGCCAATACAATGCCTGGCTGGAAAACTCCAAGTGGTTAAGGGATACATCTTTCACGCTGAACGGTATCCCTTATAACCTGTATGAGGCACAAAACGGTGATTATATCCTGAAGGATTTTAATGTGGACGACAGTGCCGCTATCAATAATTACAATTTATGGGTCAAAAACCACACGCCTTCCGAGGCGGATGTTACCCTGGTGGACGGCTATGAGATGGTGCCGGTTACTGTCAACGGTGAAACCCTGTACCGGAAGGATTTTACCCTGAAAACCCTGGAAAATCCCACCAATATCATGGGAGCCTACGATTACCGTAAAATCCCTGCCACCCGGTATATGTTCAGTTTTGGCGGTCCCCTGGGAAATGATCCCCAAAAAATGAATTTCTTTTTTGCCGGTGAATTGAAAAGCAAACCCACCCGGCTACCGACCCGGGAAAAGACCCAGGACATGCAGAATCTCTCCTTCATGGTGTCCTGGAAACCGACGACCAAACACAATTTTAAATTTACAAATATGTACCAGTTTTACCGTTCCGGCATGGGTTCCGGTTCGGAGGATGTCCGCTGGGCCGGTTTGTGGGGCTGGTACGGCGCCCGGCGAAAATACACCCTGATTTACGACCCCCTGCGGGAAGAGACGGTTTTAGCCCAGAGTGTGGATTACAAATACCTCTTTTCCTCAAAGACCTTTTTACAGGCATCCGTGACGCACCAGAGCGAAGTGTTGTTTGCCCTTCAGCTTCCCGTCCCCGGTATTGAAAAAGATGCCCAGCGGGTAGCCCAGGGGCTTCAGGAAACACGCTTTCTGGAAGAACGGGGGCCCTGGTTTGAAAATTACCGGGATTACTATACCTGGTCCAGCCTGTACAACCAGGCATCCATCACCCATTATTATGAAGGCAATGTCAGCTTTACTTCCCAGGTCAATGCCTCCAATCTGATTAAAATCGGACTGGAAGCCTGGCTCATGGATCAGGATTACAACGCGTCATCTTCCCTAACCGTTTCATCGTTTATTTGGCGGACCGGTTTTTCCACCAACTACAAGGCAAAAACCCGTTATTTTGCCGCCTATGTTCAGGATAAAATTGAATTTGCCGGAATGGTGGGGAATATCGGTCTTCGCCTGGATGCCTACAATTTCGACGGAAAGATCCCCATCAACAAGTATGAACTGTTCTATCCCGCAGAAAACGAAGGGTTTATATCCATCGGGATTCCGGCCTGGGAAGACTCCAAAACCTTTGTCACCCTGTCCCCCCGGATCGGGATCTCCTTTCCCATTGCCGACAAAACCGCTTTCCGGGTCCAGTATGGCCATTTCCGCTCCATGCCCCTGATCCACCGGGCGCTGGACAATCAGACCAACCACGGATGGGGAAGCTATGGAAACCCCAATCTGGAACCTCAGCTGAGCATCAATTATGAAATCGGTATTCAACAGAACCTTTGGGGAACCCACCAGTTGGATATAGTCACCTATTACAACGACCTTAAGAACCAGACATACGCCATCCATCGCGAAGCCACCGCCGGTTCCATCTGGAAAACGGATGAATATTACGGGACTTATACCACATACACCAATAACAGCTACGGGAGTTCACAGGGGGTGGAAATCACCTTTCGGAACCGGGTAGCATCCCGATGGCGCTATAACCTGACCTATACCCTGAGCCAGACAAAAATCGGGTACCACGGTCCCTACCTGGATCTGCGGGATATGACGGAGGATCAGAAACAGACCTATACCTACTCGGCCTCCGATTTTATTTCCGGCGAGGACCGGACCCACCGTTTCAACCTTTCCCTGACATACGGTATTCCGGAAAATGCAGGACCGGAAATTCTGGGACTCTATCCCATGGAACGGATGACAGTGGGTTTTGTATACCGGGTGTCCAGCGGGGCCGCCTATTTCTGGAGCCCGTCCTATCAGACGGAACGGAAAGTCCAGAACAACCGGCGATATCCCCTGGAATCAGTCACCGACCTTCAGATTGAAAAAAATCTCACCCTGGGCGGCATCGATTTTATGATCAGCATCAAAATCCGGAATCTCTTCAACAATAAACAGCTGACACCCATCGATAACTACCGGGAACTCTCTGAATGGGTGACCAAAGGTGTGACATACATTCATGCCGAGCCGGATCCGACCCGGAATTATCATATTTTCAACTACTGGCAGGCTTACCGGAATGTCCCTCGGGAAATATATATGACCTTTGGTTTTGACTTTTAAACGGAAAATGATGGAATAAAAGATGAATCTCTGGAAAAAAACTATCATCCTTCTCCTGATAGGCGTCATAAGCGCCACCACGGCCCGGGGACAAATTATCAGACTGACCCGGGGCAGGTTATGGCACTCCTTTCACCATGCCCAGGAGTGTTCTCCCTTATCGGACTGGCAGCGGATGTCTGCAGGACTGGATTGGCCGGGTTATGAACCTACGGAGCTGAATGAAAACCTGGGAGGCACCTATACCCACCTGGTGGCCGGAGGGATTTATCTGACAGCCCTGAAACCCCTCAAAGATGCCAGCAATATGACCTATTTTGATCCCGATTCTGTCCTGGGCTGGATGGATTTCGCCCTCAACGGGGATCGGAATACAAGCTGGGTCCAGGGACAGCAGCCCTTTGTAGCGAAAGCCCACCAGAAAAGGTGGCCCAAGGGTGAAAATTACTGGGGTATGACCGATCCCTATGAAGCGGAAGAAGTGATTTACAGCTACCTGGAAAAAGATCCCCAGTATGATGACTCCAAAACCGGAAACAAGAAATTCAATGTCAGTATCAAACGGGTGGTCCGACAATGGTCCGGTTCCAAAATCGACCAGGATTATGTGATTGTCCGCTATGTGATCCGGAGTCTGGAAAGTGAACGCCGGGTGGGCATCGACAGTGCCTATGTTCTTTTAACCTATGCCTTGTCCCCTAATCAGCGGGGATGGGCTTATACCTACCCATCCTACCGGGCTGGAGCCCGGAATACCCACAGCCGGTGGGATAAAGATAAAAGACTTTTAACGGCCTGGGCAGGAGATTTTACCCTTAGTGCGGACCGGGATGATTCCTGGGATCCCTACGAATATTATCAGTACAGCTCCATCGACAATATGGAACGACCCGTCACCGAATTCATGGCCCCCGGCATCATGGGGATCAAACTGCTGGAAGTGACACCCGATGACGGCCCGACCCCGGATGAAATCAACGGTTTTACCTGGTCCGCCGGTGCTCCGGACAGCGATTATCAGGGTCCCTTTACAGCGGTGGCCGGGATGAAAAACAAATATGATGCTATGAAAGATCCATCATTGCTCTATAATGCCTTCCAGGACACTAACAGCGTCCTCATGGGGCAAAGCCGGCTTTATGCCAATTTTTCCTTCGGCCCCTATAACCTCCGGGGTGGCGGACGGGACTCTATTGTGATTGTAGTGGGAGAATTTGTAGGTGGACTTCCCTACGGGAAAACGTTTCTCGATACCATTGATCCTGTCCTGAGGGCTGAAAAAGCCCGGGAAATCAAAACAGCTGCCGATTCTGCCGCAGAATTCCTCAACAATCGCCTGGAATTTAATTATGCCCACAATTTTACCGTCCCCATGCCGCCTCCGGGACCTGAATTTACCGTGGAACCCGATACCACCAGCGGTTCGGTGGCCAATCTGATTGTCTTTGACGGCTCCGTCGATTCCATCCCCGATCCCCAGGAAAATGTGACGGATATCGCCGGGTACCGCATCTATAAATCCAAACGATATCCCTTCGGCCCCTGGGAAATGATTGCCGACTTTCCCGTAAAAGATCCTGAAGTATGGGATACTAATCGTCAAGTGTATGTTTTCAGGGATTCACAGGTGGCTCTGGGATATGGATATTATTATGCCGTTACTGCCTATGACACGGGACATGATGCCTGGATTGTTGATCCTTCTGTCTCCGTCCCGCCCCTGGAATCCTCCCTCTATGCCAACCGGACAAAAAAACCATTCTATTCCACCCTGGTTCCTGTAAAGGAAACTCAGGGAGCCCTGGACAATGTGGTGGTGGTACCCAATCCCTTTTATGTGACATCCGGTTTTGAACGGGGAGGGGATGTGAAAAATATTCAGTTTGTCAACCTGCCTTCTCCCTGCACGATCCGGATTTTTACCGTGAAGGGGAATCTGGTCAAAGTCATCCGGCATGACAATCCTGCTTCCGGCGTCGCTTTCTGGAACCAGATCAGTGAAAATGAACAGTATGTGAAAAGCGGCTTGTATTTTTACCATATTGAGGATGAAAACGGCAATACAACCCGGGGAAAATTCGCCATTATTAATTAATGAAAGCACAGGATAACGATTGATATGAAAAAACGAGTGTTCCTATGGCTTGGCATCCTTTTGCTCGTCAGTTCATCCCTCCGGGGGGAACTGAGAGAAAAAACCGGCACAACGGGCTTTGTCTTTCTGAAAATCCCTGCGTCGGCCCGCCAGATAGCCATGGGTGAAACGGGAATTGCCCTGCCCAACGCCGGTTCAGACGCCATCTTTGTCAATCCGGCCCTGGCCTCCCTGATCCCTCAAAACAATGCTTTGTCCTTTTCCTATGGAGACTGGTACCTGGATACCCGTCATCAGACCCTCTCCTATACCCGTAATCTGAATCTTTTGGGATCGGTGGGTATTCATGTGCTGAATTACCAGTTCGGTGAAATGACCAAAACCCGTGTTCTCTCTTCCTACGAAGCCGATCAGCTGACGGAAGGTGATAACAACAAATACCGGGACCTGGGAACCTTTACCGCCGGGGCTTATTCCGTGGGTGCTACCTATGCCCGCCAGCTGACAGATAAATTCTCCATCGGCACCAATCTGAAATATGTCCGTGAAACCATCGATGTCTATTCGGCGGATAATCTTGTCACCGATATCGGTTTTATTTTCTTTACGGGATACCGAACCCTACGGGTCGCTGCCTTTTTACAAAATTTCGGACTGGAAACTGAGTATGTGAGCGAAACTTTCAAAATGCCACAGACCATGACCCTGGGAATCTCCGGCGATATCCTGGGCTCGTATCAGTCTCCAAGCTACCTCTCCTTTACCCTGGAAGCAAAACATCCCAATGATGAATCGGAAAAAATTCATGCCGGACTGGAAGGACGCTGGAATAATATGTTCACCCTGCGTTGCGGGTACAAGCTGGGCAGTGAATACGAAAAACTGACCCTGGGGATGGGGATCCGCTTTGTGTTCCAAGCAAAACTGTTTCAACTGGATATGGCTTATATGAACCATGAATACCTTCAATCAACCATGAGATATACTCTTTCAATGGAGTTGTAAATGAGAGCTTCGACCGTCACATGCCGCCTGATTCTTGGATTGCTGATTCTTGGATCCTATACCCCAGCCCAGGATCTGTCCCCATATACCGTGAAACTCTTCGGCGGTTATCAACAGCAAAATACCGAAAAACTGGCTTCAGATGCCCGGGGTTTCCTGGTGGGAATGCAGGTGAACAGGGACCTGGTGAGCCGTCTGGACTGGAATGTCAGGCTGGGTTATGATTACAGCACTCTTGATGAAGATACGGTGCTGCTGGAATGGGAGTGGGATTACTGGGAGCAGTATATCGATTGGATGCTGATGGGCGCGACTCAACTGGAAATCGACTCCATGAGTATCTACAAAGAGTACTGGCGGACCGATTCATCTTACCATGGTGTGTTTAATCCCCACCAAACCCTGGGTGAAGTGATGATTTCAACCGGTCTGGAATTTGATCTGCCGGTGATGAAAAAGGTGTCCCTCTATGGCGGCGTGAACCTGGGAGCCAATATCTACAAACGACAGATCAAGATGGTGGAAGACTGGACCAAGAATTTTACCTTCAATTTTGACAGCACCAAACTGGCCAACGATTTGATGGATGAATACGCACAGGAACGCTTCGATATTTTCATGGATCTCCATGAGGATAATCCGAATACCTACCCCCTTACCTACGATTATAATAGTGATTCTTCCAATGTGATATATCGTTTTCGTTATGCCTACGATATTCAGATTACCCATTTTTCACCGGCGAAAACAGGCAGCCGCTTTTTTGCCTCTCCCTTTCTGGGATGCCGGGTGGCTCTGAACAAAACCGTGGATCTGGATCTGGGATATTACGGCATTTTTTATCTGAAAAATGTGGAAAAACTGGAGGATCTGTTCCGTTTCGCCTCCCAAAGTGAACGCTGGTTCCCCTATGAATCCAAAAGCACCTTTGTGTTTAGCTTAACCTTCAATTATTAGCTTTGAAAATCAGGACTATGAAAAAAACGTGTGTGATACTTCTCATCTTTTGCCTGGGTTCCACAGGTCTTTTTGCCCGGGATCCGGGATATTACGGTGTTTCTGCCGGTGGTTCGGCTGTAGTGCCCCTTAGTGGACTGGCAGACCTGTACAAATCGGCTCCTTCCCTGAAAATCGGCGTCGGTTTTTTTCTGGAAAACGGATGGTATATGGAAGGACAGGTGGATCTGTGCCGTTTGGATCGTTCCAACCTGACCGGCTATGCCAAAGAGAATGTTACTGTAAGCCTGGAATATGGGGGGATGATGTTTACCGGTCACAAACCTCTGATCCGCTCCAATTCCTGGAATATTCAGTTTATTGCCGGCATGGGACCTTTCTACTGGAAAGGGATCCGGAGTGAAATTGTACAAAATGATTCCCTGGGTATTCCCCATATCCCCAAAAGAACTCTTGAAGAGTGGAATATGGCTTTTCAGGCAGGGGCTGGTGTGGAATATTTTATCACATCTTCCCTTGCCCTGGAGCTTTCTTCTGTCTATCGCCTGATGATTGGATCCCTATGGCCGACCATGCAAGAACATATTCTTATCGAACAGGTGAACGGGTTTCAGATGGCTCATGTGAATCTGAGACTCCGCTACTATTTTTAAATGTATCATCGTGGAGCGTATCCCATGAAAAAATTGACAACGCTGATTCTTTTTCTGACCCTGGTCATCACTGCCTCCGGACAGGATTACCGTCTTGTCTGGGCTGACTATGACTTTATCAACGGGGATGATGTGACCCGCAGTGTGGCCTGGAATCCCATGACTGATCATCTTTTGGTGCCCACCCGCTTCGCCTACCCCCGGATTGTGATTATGGATCCGGAAACCGGGATTGTCCTCGGTGAAATGGATTCCACAGGACTCGGGGAGCGGGGGACGGCGGAGGCAGGCATTGAACTCATCGACGTGACAGCAGACGGGAAAATTTATCTGTGTAACCTGGGATGGAAAGAATCGAACTGGAATTTTACCGTGTGGGAATTTGAGAATGAAGATAGCCGGGCAAAGGTCGTTTTTGACCAGTTGGTGGATAGTCAGGATCCTACAGGTGGTTATTTTGACTGGTACGGCGCGTCCCTGGATGTGATCGGAACCGGCACCGACAAATATCTTTATACCTCGGGTTATCAAAATAATAAAATGCTGGTTTTGAAAATGGATGCCCGGGGAAATTTTGTGATAGACCGTTTTATCGAGCTTCCCTCCATCAACAGCGCCCGGCACGGCATTTCCGCTGTGGCACCGGAAGGCCCTTTTTGGATTAACGGCGCGGGGGACAGCTATCCGGCTCCGAGACTGATTGACGGCGAGGGAAATATCATTGCCGAAGTCCCCGATTCCATTATTTCCCATGGCGGTACCTCCACAATCCTCCACTGGGGCGTGGGTGATTATCACTTTATCACCTGTGCCAACGGCTTTCTGAATAATACACTCCGCTCTGCACGCTATGTCGAAGATGATCTGGGCACCATCTCTTTCTCCTATTTCGGGGACTCCCTGATGCTGGTGTACCAGGGAACATCTCCTGTGATGAATCTGAACTGTTCCGCTGATATTGTCTATGATTCAACCCGCCACTGGCTGTACACCATGATGGGAAACAACAGCCTGGCCGCTGTGGATATGGATGGGTTTATAAAGGTCCGCACGCCCCGGGATACAGGGTTGCTTGCGATTCAGATCGATGGCAAAATGAAAGAGTATTGTGAATACGACCATGTGGGGACAAGCCAAAACCGGGATCTGTACCTGACCTGGGGAAGCAATGCCGTGTATTTTGGTATTACAGGCCATACCCTGCAGGATGCCACTCTGCAAAACCAGCTTTTTCTGGCGTTCGATCTGGATCCGGACGGGGAGGGGGGAAGTTCGGTGCCGCCGTCCGATGCCGGCGGTGTAAGTGCTCTTCCGTTCAAGGCG
>LGGY01000163.1 GCA_001509335.1 Fidelibacterota bacterium 46_43 | reverse complement strand
AGTATAACATCATCTCCCTTATCTCATTTTTCTCTTCACGCTTTTTCATTTTTTTGTCGGATAAACTCAAAATCATTATTGTTGACCATAATGAAGGAAAATTCCTGCCGAAATTATTTTGCTCTCTGTCATGTCAATCCTTTAGGTAGTGTCATTTTCTTTAAAAAGTGAGGAGCAATTCATGTGCCCTGATATGATGGATACGGACAGAACTCCTTTGTTTGTTACATGGGTTTCTTTACATTTTATATCTAAATCATGAGGAATTCATGACATTACTGACAGAAGAAAAAATATCCGGAATTCTGGTGTATGACGGTTGTCTGTTAAAAGTTCACCGGGATGAGGTGAAACTGCCGAATGGAAAAATCTCCATCCGGGAGTATATCCACCATCCCGGGGCCGTGGTTGTTCTACCCTTTTTGGAAGAAGGGGATGTTATTTTGGAAAGACAGTTCAGATATCCTGCCAGCCAGGTTTTTATCGAGTGCCCTGCCGGAAAAATTGATCCCGGAGAATCCCCGGAAGAAACAGCGCGCAGGGAATTGCTGGAAGAAACAGGTTATACCTGCCGGGAACTCAGGTATCTGGGGAAAACACATCCGGGAATCGGGTATACCGATGAAATCATCTATCTCTATGAGGGGTATGGCCTGTCCCTGCAGGAAGTGAACCGGGACGATGATGAATTTCTTGAAATTTTTCATGTACCCTTTGAAGAAGCGCGCCAAATGGTGTTGAGGGGAGAGATAACGGATGCAAAATCTGTGGCGGCGATTCTGTTGAGCTATGAAAACCGCCGCTCTGAAAGCGGAATTCAGGGGGAATACTAAAATATGAAACAGACACTCAATCAGAAACTGGTCAATATTTTAAAAGGGGATTTTCACGATCCTCATAACGTTCTTGGTATCCACGCCGTTTCACCGGTTAAAAAAGTGATTCGTGTTTTTGTACCGGACGCAGCAGAAGTGTCCGTTCAGCGCCTGGATGGAAGAAAAACCATCTATCCACTTTCTCCCATGGATGTAGAGGGATTCTGGCAGACGGAAGTCAAGGTGAAGCATTTTTTCCATTACCGGATTCTCGCTAAATATCCGGATGGGAGCCAATATGATTATGTAGATCCGTATCAGTTTATGCCCACGATCAGCCAGGACGACCTGTATCTGTTTAACAAGGGAGATCACCGTTTTGTCTATGAAAAGCTGGGTGCCCACCTCTGTATTCACGACGGGATTTCCGGCGTGCGCTTTGCCGTCTGGGCTCCGACGGCCCGGCGCGTGAGTGTGGTTGGAGATTTCAACCGCTGGGATGGCCGTTTTCATCAGATGAGGTCCATGGGAAATTCCGGTGTGTGGGAAATTTTTATTCCTGAAGCCCGGGTCGGTGTTCTCTATAAATTTGAAATTTTTACGGCGAACCGGACACTCCGTATAAAAACCGATCCCTATGCCCAATATTTTCAGAAAAGACCCGAAAATGCGGGCATTGTTTTCCAATCCACCCATGCCTGGAATGATGAAACATGGCTAAAAAATCGCACCGGAAGAGAATCTCACGCCACGCCGTTGAATATTTATGAGGTCCACCCCGGATCCTGGCGTATCAAGGAGGATGGCAGCTGGTACACTTACCGCGAACTGGCCCATGAACTGGTGCCCTATGTGAAAGAAATGAGTTTTACACACATTGAATTTTTACCTGTCATGGAGCATCCTTTTGACGGTTCCTGGGGATATCAGGTCACCGGATATTATGCTCCCAGCAGTCGCTTCGGAACTCCCGATGATTTCAAATATCTTATCGATGTCTGTCACCAGAATGGTATTGGTGTGATTTTGGACTGGGTACCGGCCCACTTTCCCAAAGACGATTTTGCGCTTGCCCGTTTTGATGGTACAGCCCTCTATGAACATCAGGATTCCCGTCTGGGCGAGCATCCGGACTGGGGGACCTATATTTTCAATTATGGGCGGAATGAAGTGAAAAATTTCCTGCTGGCCAATGCAGTGTACTGGCTGAAGGAGTTCCATGCAGACGGATTGCGGATCGATGCCGTAGCCAGTATGCTCTATCTGGATTACAGCCGGAAAGAAGGGGAATGGATTCCCAATAAATACGGCGGGAACGAGAATCTGGAAGCTATCGAATTTTTGAAACACATGAATTCCGTTCTCCATGAATACTTTCCCGATGTCTTGATTATTGCCGAGGAATCTACCGCCTGGGCTGGTGTTACAAAATCTGTGCAGGAAAACGGCCTTGGTTTTACATATAAGTGGAACATGGGATGGATGAATGATTTCCTCAGCTATATGTCCAAAGATCCCATCTACCGGAAATACCACCACAACGAATTGACCTTTTCCATGCTCTATGCCTATTCGGAAAATTATATTCTGGTCCTCAGTCACGATGAAGTGGTCCATGGAAAGCGTTCACTCCTGAGTAAAATGCCCGGGGACGATTGGCAGAAATTTGCCAATTTTAAATTGCTTCTGGGTTTTATGACGGGACATCCGGGGAAAAAACTTCTCTTTATGGGGTCTGAGCTGGCTCCATGGCACGAATGGAACGACAAGGAAGGGCTGGACTGGCGGCTGTTGCAATGGGAACCCCATAAAAACGCCCGGCTGTATCTGGAACATCTGAATAAGCTGTATGTAAACGAACCGGCACTTTGGGAATGGGATACCCGGCCTGAAGGATTTGAATGGATCGACGCCAACAATGCCAAACAATCTGCCATTTCATTTATCCGACACGGGAAGGACCCGGCCCATGACCTGCTCTTTGTCTGTAATTTTACACCTGAAACGTATTTTGAATTCCGGACAGGTGTTAACAATCCCGGAAAATACCGGGAGATTTTCAATTCCGATGCGAAGATTTACTATGGCAGCGGTGTGATCCGAAATAGTGAACACATGAGCGAGGAAGTTCCCTGGAATGGCCGTCCCCACTCCATACGTTTCGGACTCCCCCCCCTGGGAATGGTTATTTTTAAACGGATACAATAGCTGATGGCGGAAGAGAAGGGGAAACGTATTCTCTATGCTGTTTTGAACTGGGGATATGGGCACACCATTCACGCTTTTCCCATGATAGAATTCCTTAACCGGCACCATGAGGTGATCCTGGCGGCGGATGGCCAGGCCATGATTCTGCTGAGGCGGCGTTTCCCCCAAAACCTCTGTATTCCCCTGAAAGATGCACGTATCCACTATACAAAATATAAGGTCCTTATGCCCCTTTCTTTGGGAATGCAGGCCGTGAAAATGCTGGCAGGTATGAATCAAGAACACCGCCTGACCCAAAATCTGGTGAAACACCTGAAAATCGATCGCATCATTTCCGACAACCGGTATGGTGTTTGGGATCGGCGGATTCCCTCTTACCTGATAACCCACCAATTACGTTTTCAGATGCCGATCCACCAGATTGAACCCCTGAGTATTTTATTCAACCGAATTGTTTTCAAGGGTTTTACGGGAATCTGGGCCCTGGATTCCCCACATCCTGAGAAAAACCTGTCCGGATCTCTTACCCATGACAACCCCCTGAGTTCACATCCCAAAGTCCGATTTATGGGATTGTGGTCCGACTTATTACCCCGAAAGGTCGAGGAAGATATTGATCTCCTGGCCATATTATCCGGGCCAGAACCGATGAGGACTCTGCTGGAAGACAAGCTCCTTGAGCAAATGTCCCGATTCCCCGGGAAAAAGGTCCTTGTCCGGGGAATTAACGGAAATTTGCCAGCGAACGCGGAAGATATGACCCTTTTGGGCCTGGCGGACAGAGACGAAATAAATGATTTGATGAACCGGAGCCGGATGGTGATATGCCGATCCGGATATACATCCACCATGGATTTGGTTCGCCTGGGGAAAAAGGCGGTCATGGTTCCCACTCCCGGACAAAGCGAGCAGGAATATCAGGCCGGACTTTATCACAGCCGTGGCTGGTTTTATGCTGTCAGGCAGGATGAACTGGACCTTGTAAACGATGTAAAAGCGGCCCGGGCTTATCATCCACCGGATCTGAGCGAATGGTTCAACCGGACCGACTGGCTGGACGAAGCCATTCGTGAGTGGCCTAAAGAGAGGATGAAAAGATGACTATGTGTCGTCGGTATGGATTATTGCTTTCTCTTATTCTTTTCGGACTGGGGGTTCAAACACTGTGGGGTACACAGATGCATGTACCGGAAGAGAGCCCTGAATATCCCTTTCTTCAGGCCATGGAAACGCGGGGACTTCTGGAATCCCCTCTTCCGGCAACCCGGCCCTGGATAAAAAGTGATGTGGCGGAACACCTGAAGACACTTTTGAAGAAAACCGACAAGCTTAAGGAGACAGAACGGGAGATCCTCCAAATGCTGGTCAACAGGTACCGCCTTGAATTATCAGACCTGAAACACCCCCGCCTGGCTGAAACAGATAGTGTCCATGCCTTTCCCCTTCATCTCAGGGAAGATCTTCAGCGGCAATGGACACGTTCCATCATCAGTGAACCGGATTACCTGTTTCTGTTTGAAACCGAGGATGAATATCTGTTTCTCCAGGGCGATGGACTGCTTCGCCTTGAAAATAAAAATGAATTGTTTCGATTCTCAGGACATGTAGGCTTCAGGGGATTTGCGCAAATGGGAAATGTCAGCGTCTTTGGTGAGGCCATGGCGTACCGGCTCTATGTCCGTGATGGGTTTAGAGATGATCCCGTCGACAGCCGTGGTTACTATCTGCACGCAGATTCTGCATCTTCACTGGTGAGCTTTGATAATACAATAGGGTATATTCAAATACTGTCCCATGGTGGATTATTTACTTTGGGGAATAGCCCTATTCGGTGGGGATATGGCGAAGAGCCTCTTTTTATATCCGGTAAAACGGCTACATTTCCTTATTTGATGTGGCAAAGAGCTTTTTATAAATCCCGATATGTGTTTTTTCATGGCAGTCTGATGAATGCGACATATACCCTGAGTGATGATGGACATTCAAAATTGTATCCGGAAAAATATCTTTCGGGCCATCGGTTTGAAATATATCCATTACAAAATCTTTCCTTTTCGTTTACCGAACTTCTTGTATATGGTGATAGAAATCCTGAGTTGACCTATTTCATACCTGTAAACTTTCTCTGGTCAGCGGAACATAATCTTGAAGACAGGGACAATTCAATTCTTGGATTTGAAATAGCCTGGCAACCATTAAAAGGATTTAAAATACATGGAAGTTTACTCCTGGATGAATTTAAATTCAGTGAAATCAATTCAGAATGGTGGGGTAATAAAAGAGGATATCAAATTGGTGGAAGTATAGCCCTGCCAGGTATATTATCATGGGAAATCTTTTTTGAGGGCACTTTAGTCCGCCCGTGGACATATTCTCATTACAAAGAAACAAATACGTTTACACACAAAGGGGATTGCCTTGGATTTTATGCCGGACCCAATGCTCGACAATATATCGGTGGCGTGAGAGGGTGGTTCACGGCAGCACATTATTTCAGCCTGTCTGTCAATTCGCTGGAGAAAGGTATTGAACCCCTTCCGAAAGATCATCCGGATTATTTCCCCATCGGAAGTAATGCCAATCAGAATTACTATGATAGAAATAAAGAATTTGATTTTTCTACGAAAAACCTGATGGGTAAAATTCAAAAAACACTTTCTTTTGACTTTCAATGGCAATGGCAATTTATGAATAATGGATGGCTTGATCTTACCTGGGAGCCCCGGTGGCAGGACTCTGAAATGACCCATTATGCTCAAATTCAAGTGCAGGTGAAACACTGATGATATCCTTTACCGTCTTATCTTTGATTTATTTCATTTTGATTTTCATGGTTATTATTGCCCTGATACGGGAAAAAATTTGTTTTAAAGATCCGGAACTGAGCGCTACGGTTATTGTATGTGCCAGGAACGAAGAGTATAATCTACCTGATCTTGTGAGATCACTAAAAGCGTTGGAGTATCCCGAAGGAATGCTCGAAATACTTCTTGTAGATGATGCTTCAACTGACAAAACACGCGAGTTGATTGAAAAAGCAGCCCGTGAAGATTCTCGAATCAGGGCGATTCATATTCATGAAAAGGAAGAAGGATTATCCGGTAAAAAGAATGCCATCACACAGGCAGTAGGACTTGCTGACGGAGAAATTATTCTTCTGACAGATGCAGATTGCAGGCCCGGACCCATGTGGGTTAAAAGAATGGTTGCCTGTTTTAATGAAGAGACAGGAATGGTTCTTGGTTTTTCTCCTATTGAAAAAGCCGGTGGTTTGTTTCAACGTTTTTTGGAATTTGATCATCTTGCCCGGGTGGCTGTTCAAACAGCCGGAGCATACTGGAATATTCCACCCTACTCCACAGCCCGAAACCTTGCTTTCAGACGACGCGTTTTTTTTGAAGTGAATGGCTATGAAAGTTCAGGTACAATTGCGACAGGTGATGATTTTTTTCTCACCCGGGATATTTGGCTGAAAACATCGCGCACATTCCGACAGGCAATGCACCCCGAAAGTTTCGTGGTGACAAAACGGGATAATTTTTCTAAGAAATATGTCAGGCAACAATTGCGAAGAAATGGTAAAATTTTACATCTGGCTCCTCTTCATCGTGGAATGGGCCTCTTTGTGCTGCTTTATTACCTTGCAATTCCTATAAGTATTTTTACTTTACCACCCTTTATCTGGGGCGGGTCGTTAATTGTTAAAACTTTTCTTGAATGGTTGGGCATTATCATTGCAGGAAAGCGGTTTGGATATCTTAAACTGGCACTTTGGTTCCCTCTCATAGCTTTTTATTATCCCTTTCATGTTTTGATTTCTTCTGCGGCCGGAAGTGTAAAAGAAAACCCCTGGAAGTAACATGGCATCAAGAATTAATCAGGCAACTCTTCCAAGAGCTTACAGGGTTGTGAAAAAGTCCTTTTCTGCTCATAGATTATGGAACTTGTTAAAAATTGAATCTTCAAGAATCATTTCGAATTTTAGTGATAAAACGTATGTATGGGGATTACCTCCGGTGATAATGGTTGAAGCTGCCTCTGTCTGCAATCTCCGTTGCCCATGCTGTGCTTGTGGTTCCGGTCAAATACAAAGAAAGCAATCCTTTCTTGATGTATCTCTTTTCCATGAGCTTATTGATGAATTAAAGAATTCGATCTGGATGGTCCTTTTTTGGAACCAGGGAGAACCATTCATGAATGCACATTTAATGGATATGATACAATACGCATCAGAACGTGGAATATACACCATAACCAGTACCAACGGACACTTTTTAGGTAAACCGGATGCAATTATCAACAGCAGGCTTGATGAACTAATTGTTTCTTTGGATGGTGCATCAGAAAATACATATCTGAAGTATCGCATTGGCGGTGATTTTTTTAAAGTCATCAAAGATGTGGAATCATTCATCAGAAAACGACAGGTAATAAGCCGGAACAACCCTCGTGTTACAATTCAATGTGTGATATCCAGACAAAATGAGCATGAAATTGGATCATTGGAAAATCTTGCCAGAAACATTGGTGCAGATGAAATTGTTTTTAAAACGATGGAAATCACTCCAGGGGTCGATAGCACAGATTATTTACCCCGTAACCCAAAGTTCAGACGTTACCAAATATCACCGGATCAATGGGTACGGGAAAATGATCAAAAACATTGTTCCGAGCTCTGGCATCAACCAGTCATGAATTCAGATGGCTCATTTTCAGTCTGTTGTTTTGACAAAACTGCTGAACTCAATCCAGGCACCTACTCAAAAGGGACGTTTACAGATCTGTGGCATGGAACAGAATGGATGAAAATTCGTGAAAATGTAAAAAAAAATAAAGCAGGTATATTGCCGTGTAAAAAATGTACGGCCTCCCTGAATCTAAATTACAGGAGTGTGGTTTTCCGGTGAAGCAGAGAATTAAGAAAATTTTCTTCTATCTTTTAAAAGTATGTGTCTCTGCAATATTGGTTTGGATGGCTGTTCGCCGGATTGAACCTGAAAATTTATGGGGTTATGCTCGATCCCTACAAGCACATCTTCTTGTTTTAACAGTGCTTGGAACCGTTGTGAATCTTTTTCTTCAATTTATCCGTTTTCGATTCATCATTGATGAGTGCCGTCATGAAATTAGCACTCAGGAACTTGTAAAAGTTTTTTTTATGGGGTTTGCTTTCCGGTTAACTGTACCTGGAGGCCACGGGGAGGCTGCAAAAATGCTTTTCATCCCCGGAAAAACGCGAAACAGGATTACTGCTTACGGTATTGAAAAGATTACGATTTCAGCAGTACTTCTATTTTTGTTTGGACCTGCAGTTGCGTTTCTATTTCCTCAACATACAGGTTTTTTATTCTTTTCTCTGATTCCGGTTACGGGAGCCTTTATCTTATATGCAATGAAAGAAAAAAAATGGATAAAAAAATGGCAACTATCTGGTACCCGTTATAAGCTGATTGCAGCAAAAACGGCTGTTTTAACACTGGGTATCTATATTGTGTTTATTTTCCAGTACTGGATTTTATTACGTCTGTTTTCAATCGACTGGTTTACCGTGGCGGCTGTTTGCATCATTGCTATGGGTGCTGCAGCCCTGCCTATATCTGTGAGCGGATTGGGAATCAGAGAAAATACAACAGCCTGGCTTTTGTCAGATTTTGGTGTGCCTCTTGCTGTTGGGGTTGGCGTTCCACTGATGGTTTTTGTGCTGAATGTATTATTTCCGGCACTTATAGGGGGTGCTATTTTAATAACACATAAAAAACGAACGGTTCAGAGGGTAAATGAAGAGTAAAA
>LGGY01000269.1 GCA_001509335.1 Fidelibacterota bacterium 46_43 | reverse complement strand
TATAGAGACTCCGGCTCATCGCCTGAATACCTCCCTGAAAGAGTCCGATACAGATTGCCAGAGCCAGAAAATGCCAGGACTGGTTCATAAAATATCCAAGAATAGTTATCAGACAATAGGCAATGATGGCCACCATTATCGAGGATTTTACACCGATTTTCCGAGCAAACCAGCTATAGCCAAGGGATCCGAAAAAAGCGACAAACTGGGTAATAAGCAGCGCTGAAATCAGGATAGTGCTGTCAAAACCCAGGGAATCCCCATAACTCACAGCCATCCGGATAATGGTATCCACCCCGTCGATATAGAGCCAGTAAGCAAAGAGGAAGAGTCCCACAACTCGCAGATGCCGGATATGTCTGAAAGTATCCATCAACTGGCGCCATCCCATCACAAAGGCCTTATGAAGGGGTACAGCATCCACCAGCCGAGGTTCTTTCACAAAGAGAAAGATAGGGATGGAAAAAACAGCCCACCACACTGCGACACTGAGAAAAGAGAGTTTAATAGCAGTCGCCCCGTCGGGGATGCCAAATATACCGGGTTTGAGAAACATCAACACATTGATGGCAAAAAGGATCCCGCCGCCGATATATCCCATGGCGAAACCCAGGCTGCTGACAAAATCCACTTTTTTCTCCGATGCTACAGCCGGGAGGAGAGAATCATAGAAAATATTTCCTCCGGAAAAACCCACCGTACCCAGTACATAGAGCAGAGATGCAAATTTCCACATTCCCTGGGCCACGAACCAAAGCCCACCCGTCATCAAAACTCCTAAAAAGGCAAAAAGAAAGAGAAACTTCTTTTTGGCGGTCCCTCGGTCCGCCACAGCCCCCAGAAAAGGAGCCAGAAGGGCAACAATGATAGACGCAACGGAGTTCGCCCAGCCCAGGTACATGACACTTCGCGTCGGATTTGAAGGATCCGCCCAGTACTGATTGAAGAAAAGTGGGAAAAAACCGGCCATCACTGTGGTGGCAAAAGCACTGTTGGCCCAGTCGTACAAAGCCCATGAAGCGATGGAGCGTTTTTCGTTCATCTCAGACATCCTCTGTGTTAAATTTTTCCGAATATACAACAGACAAAATCAAGTCACAAAATTAAAGTCCGCTGGCAAGGCGATGTCACGGAGAATGGATAGAAAGAATATATTGCATGTCGCTTTAGATTCTTTTATACTTTATTTAAATTTTGAAAACAGGGCTCCTATATCGCGCGTTCCGGTACTTGACACTCACCCTAAGCATAGGTCCATTGATTCAATCCTGTTATCATAAATGGGAAACATCTATAAACCCATCAAATAAATATGCGCCATAACCGGTATATCAACCAACAGGAGGAAAGAATGGAAAAAAACGAGGTACGGGAACGGGTAAAGAAAGTCGTTGCCAATGTCCTGAAAATGGATCCGGAAGAAATCTTTGATGATGCCAACTTCATCTTTGATCTGGGGGCGGATTCCATGCAGAGTCTGGAACTTGTGGCTGCTTTTGAAGAAGAATTCGACATCGAAATGGATGAAGACAAAGCCTTATCAGTCCAGACGGTTGCAGACGCCGTGGAATTTATCTCATCATACGTATCATAACCGACGGATTTATCAATCGGGGGAACCCTCATGAAAAAAGATTTCAAGTCAAATCTGGATAAAATATTTTATCCGGATTCTGTTGCAGTTGTAGGTACAAATAAAGTTGTTGGAACGGTACCCCACGACATTCTCAGGAACATACTGGATGCAGATTTCAATGGTGTTGTGTATCCCGTCAGTCCCCGTGAGCGTTTTGTAGCCGGAATCAAGGCTTACAAATATGTGACGGATATTCCGGATCCGGTAGATCTGGCCATTATTGTTTTCCCTTCTTCTGTGATTCATCTGGCTCTTGAGCAGTGTGGGCAGAAGGGTATCAAAGCCGTCATCATCATTTCGGCCGGTTTTAAGGAAATGGGTGGTGAGGGCATTGAAAGGGAAAAGCGAGTCAAGGCCATTGCAGATAAATACGGAATGTC
>LGGY01000019.1 GCA_001509335.1 Fidelibacterota bacterium 46_43 | reverse complement strand
ATTAAATGATCTGTTAAATTGATTTGATTGGCTGATTGCCTGTCCTGTAAAAAGGGAGACGGTTTACCGGGATATTTCACGGGATAAATTGGGTTGTGACAAATCATTCGGGCAGACACATGGATCAGCCCCTACGTGCTCTCGCACCCTCGTACACAAGTATCCTTTTCCCATCATTCCCTCAGCGGCTCAGCGGGAGAAAAGTTCAAAACTCTTTGGAATAATTATATTTTTCTTTGAGTTCTTCCAATTTGGCTTCAATGGCGGCATTCCGGAGTGATGAAAGTTCATTGGCCTGAAGTGAATCGCGAACTTCTTCAAAGGGCCGTGTTTCGGATTTCCGATCCAGAATCTTGATAATATGATAACCGAACTGCGTTTCAACGATATCGGTGATAGATCCAACCGGTTCAGAAAAGGCGGCTTCATCAAATGCCGGGACCATCTGTCCTCGGGAAAAATTCTCATAAAGGCCACCTTGTTCTTTAGAACCCGGATCTTCAGAATATTCCTTGGCTAACTCGGAAAAATCCTCGCCGGATCGGGCACGTTTGAGTATCCCTTCCATCTTTTTCCGGGTTTCTTCCTTTTCCTCCGGATTCTGTCCCTGCGTTGAAAGCAGAATATGGCGGACTGATGCAGAGACCGGTTCTTTATAGGCTTCCCGCAAGACTTCCTCCGGGATATCAATTTCAGGATCAATCACCTGTTCCAGATAAGCCTGGAATATCAATCCGTCCCGAATGTCCTGCCGAACCATATCCATGGTAAAACCCTGGGATTCAATGTAATTTTTAAATGCTTCTTCTGAACCGCCAAAACGGGGATTGGACCAAATCTGTTCCAGCTCAGCCTGAATATCTTCTTCAGGGACTTCGATTCCATGGTCCGCCGCATCTGCCATGAACATGTTTTTCTCCGCCAGAGAAATCGCCACCTGATTGATAAAATTAACAATGTGTTCTGATGGAACTTCTTTTATATCCAACTGCCCATTGACAGCCCGATAGAGCTCCGGCATCACATCATAATTGGTGATATTCCCACAATCCATGGTAATCAATGCCACTTTTTCATCCGGATTCAATACAGAAATACTGTCTGCCAATGATTTGAAAAATGTATATTCCGGCGCACTCTTCGAATACAGGACATCCCCGGATTCTTTACTGCAACCTGCAGTCAGTCCAAGGACGACCATCGATACAATCAAAATTTTTTTCATTGTGATTCCTTCTTATTTACGTTAGCAATGAAAAATACAATATAACCGTTCAAATAACAATCCGAGAATTGAATGCTGAATGCTGGATTTTTTTATGCTGGTGTGAATTCCACTGAAATGCATTAGCTTTCATAGCAAGCAACGCCTAACCCCATTACCAGAAAATGCCAGCTTCCTAACTGTCAAATGACATTCAATCTCTTTCTAATACCTGCTCAACATCTTCTTGTTCCAGGTTATTTGCTTTTTTGCATATTGTCGTGTCCGGATATTGATCCACTTTTCGGCTTCTTCCAGACTGTATTCTCCCTGGACATGTGCGATCATCTCTTGATAACCTACAGTATTCAGGGCGTTGAGTGAGGAACAGTAACCTTTATCCAGCAAAGAGCGGACTTCCTTTTCAAAACCTTTCTCAATCATCTGCCGGGTTCTGATTTCAATACGATGCCAGAGCACTTTACGGGGAATGTCTGTAACAATAAAACGGTATTTCCATGGGAAAGATTTTTCCTGGGATTCAAAATATTCAGTGGGTGTCTTTCCTGTCTGTTCAATGATTTCCCAGGCTCTCGATATACGCCGGATATTGTTGGGATCAATTTTTTTCCCATATTCAGGGTCACGCTCCTGTAAACGTCGCCACAGGATATCCCATCCTTCGGTTTCACCTTTCTGGCGAATTAATGAGCGGATTTCAGGATCTGCTTTTTCTCCTTCAGGAATAAATCCCAACATAGCCTGGATATACAGGCCACTACCACCACACACAATAACCGGACGCTTTTCTTTCATAAAAGTGTCAATCAATTTCCGGGCATCCCGTGCAAATTCACCGGCACTGTAGGTCTGAGCAGGATCCAGAAAATCCATGAGGTAATGAGGTATCCCTTTTTGTTCTTCCGGAGTCGGCTTGGCGGTGCCGATATCCATGTATTTATATACCTGCCGACTGTCGGCAGAAATAATCACACCCTTCTTTTCCAGGGCTATGCGGACCGCCATTTCGGTTTTTCCCGAAGCAGTTGGACCTGTAATAATGATAAGTTCCGGTTGAATCATATTTTTTTCTGTTTGACTCGTAAATAAAAGCTGAAAATCAATGCCGTGATGAATAGTCCTGCCAAAACCACACCTTCGGTTATAAGGACTCCCGGATACCCTTCATAACGGATTTGGGTATAGGAATAGGCCGCGAAAAAGGGAAGTATCATAAAGGGAATAGCAGACGGCATAGCCCGGAATATAATCCGGTATGCCCAGTTGGATAACAGAAAGATCACCAGACCTGAAACAAACCAGCTTGTCATTGTATCCATGAAAAAGAGAGCTGAAAAGCCGAATCCGGCGGAGAGAAACGCCATATGTCCATAAGCACGCTTACGGACACCTCCGCCTGTCAGTCGATCCACACCCCGAAAAAGTATCATAAACACAACACAAAGGATAGAAAAATTCCATAAACGGGTGATCAGAAGATATGCAAAGGGGATACGGGCATTAAGGGCCGAATAATCAGCCCAGACCGGTTGATAAAAGGGGAGTCTGCTCTGAACCGCAGCCAAAATCCCCAAGCCGCATAATCCGGCAGAAAAACCGATCCACATTGAGGGCTTATCCCGCATGTGATCCGATTCAAAATCACGGATTAATAGAAAAAACAGGGGCAGGCAAAAGGCCAACACCAGATTGCGGATCACGCCAAAAGCGACCCAACGGAATATCTGTCCCTGTAAGGGTTCAGCCGGATTCAGACCGAAGTGTGCGACTGGCCATGTGTTCCACAGATGAAAGAGCCCTGCAAAAAAAACAATTCCTCCCAAAAGGATCCGGTTTTTTTGTGCCACATGCTCGTGTTGATCGCTCTGATACGAAGATACAGCTGTTACCATAAGGAAAATAATCAACAAAACCACAGACAGAATCTGTATCAGATTCCGAAGTGTCTCCCTATTTCGCTCGTCCCGATCCCATTTTTCCGGAACATGGATATATCCCGGGTTGTATTGGCTTATCTCGTTTCCGGAAACCGTTACACTCACCCTTCCTTCTCCGGTATTCAGGAGGTATCTCATGGTATCCGCCCAGGTAAAGGTCCAGTCTGTTCGATTCGGCATTTTTTGGGGAGTGACGGATATTTTTTTCAGGAACCGGGGGTCGAGACCCAGACGGGCCCGGAGAAAAGCATGGGCAGTTTTTTCAGCATCCTCTTCAGATAGGGACGGGGCGGGGCGGGCTTCCGGCAGGCGGTGGATGAAACGGCGGATTTCGCCGTCCCCCACAACATGAATTCTGAACTCCTCAGCCCTTTCCGGCACATCTCCGGAGAAGCGTGCATACCGGACAATCCAGGCAGGGCCGGAAAGGAAGGTCCCCATGAGTTGCCGGTACCCCGTTTCACCACCGCTCTGCCGGACGAAGCGGCCTTCCCGTTCCTGTGGTTTCACCACCCGTTCACTCACCCTCCACACACTATCAGCAAGCTCAAACCCCCGTTCGGCAAGGGCCGCTTCGGAGGCCATCCGGGCCTTAGCCCGCCCCGCCCACAACCCGGGATCTTCATTCTCAAAGGATGTGTGATGGTACCAGATAACAAGGAAAAGGAGACCGGAAAGAAATAAAAATCCTCTGGCCATGGGAGTTATCCGACCGGTTTTCAGAGGTAATTCAGGTGACTTTTCTATTTTAGGGATTTTCACAACATGGTTACCATTCAGGAACGAAGCTTTGATTTCTTGTTTCCCAAGTTTCAACCGGTGAAAATAGATAATCCACAGGGGGAAGAGAGTCAGCAGGATCACCAGAATCCGATGTATGCCACTCCCGGGAGCCGATGTGTTGAAGAGGGGCAGGGAAATCCACACCACATCATACACAAAGTGAAGGATCACGCCGGGAAGGAGACCGAAATGAAGATAAAGGAAGCCAAAGGCAAGGGATGGGATAAAAAGCTCCACGACGCGTGCAAAGGCGGGTTGATTGGCATAGGAGGCATGGGCTGCCCCAAAGATCAGAGCCTGTATCACCAGGGCGGCACCAATCCACCATTTTTTTCTGCCGAATCTTTCTCCCAGGAGGGCTGCACCGGCAAGGGGGATAGCCCTGAAGAGAGCTTCTTCCCAGAATCCGGCCTGGAGGGAAATTGCCAAAGGATTCAACCAGGGTAAGATATGAGCCAGAATATTGGGATCATAGAGGGGACTGGCCGGAGACCACCAATTCCAATAACGGGATACCATCAGATAAAAAAGTGTTGTAAAAGCAAAGAATATTCCTGCAGACAAGAACCCAATCCAGGTCTGTTTATGAATTTCACCTGTCGCTGCAACCGGTCCACTCCATACCTTCCACAACCGTATGTGCCGGGGAAAAGCCATACGTGTGAGTCCCTCAGCCACGGCAAAAGTAAGGGCCATGACACAAGCCAATACCATTCCTGAAAGGATAAAACCAAAAACCTGTTGGAATACAAAGCCGCTTTTTGACAAAGCCGTATCATAATTCATCCAAATCAGGGGCCATTGGTTAAAAAAGGCGGCAATCTGCAGGATGGCAATCCCCCCGCCCCAATAAAGAGCCGGTTTCCATTGTACGGCATGTCGTTTTAAAAGAAAGAATAATCCTGTCAATCCGCCTACACCCAGAACCATGAACATGGCAACCAAGCCTATATTTGCAATCATTCGGTTTGCCGCTCTCATATTTTCATATCGCATACGAAAGGCTTCGGGCACTTCGACATACTGTTTTATCTGGGTAACTTTATTTCCGGTAATGGTAAAGCGGATCCTGTAGTAACCGTCCTTTCCCAGAGTAACATCCGGGCGCTCATAAACGAATACATGGTCCATCCGCCCGCCGGGTTTGATTTCCGACGAAACTTCCACCTCATCATAGGCCGTAAGGGGAATATTATAACTTCTGGATATATGTGCAACCAATGACCGTGCTTCCGATTCAGACATGTTGGGGCCGGGATCATCCTCCGGGACTTTTTCAAAGAATCCATATACCTTTCCATTGGGCGTCAGGCGGACCAGATATTCCGCTTCCCGACGTTCCTGAAAAAACCGGACAAGCCAGGTATAGGGTTCATACAGGGTGTCCGTCAGCATCTTCTCGAACACCTCTTTTCCGCCGGCCTCCAATTCAGTATAGTACTGGACTTCCCGGTCCAGATCAAAGAGAACAGCAGTCCTCATGTTATGTACAGAAAAACCCTGGGATTCGGCTGTTTCTCTTGCTATCCTGGCAGCTTCTTCCCTGTCGATATCCACCTGAACATTCACAACGGGGAAGGCATCGGTAAACTTTAACCACGCATAGGCACTTCCTAAAAAAAAGAGGGTAATAAAGAGAGACCATGCAATAAGAGATTTATTCCGGATCATGTGATTTTCCCTAATTTCTTTCAAACCGGCGGTCCAGTTCATTCAGTGTAAGGCGAATAATTACCGGTTTACCTGTAGGTGAAAGGTAAGGATTTTCCGTTTGAAACAGCTCGTCTGTGAGCCTTTGCATTTCAGTGGGAGTCAGTTCTTCGCCTCTTCGGACCGCTGCTCTTTGTGCATAGGCCATGGCAATTTTCTCACTAACAGGATTGTGTAAGCGGCGGGAATTTTTATAATCATCCAGAATCTGCAAAACCACTTTCCCTTCTTCGAGCCACTGCAAATCCGCCGGGACAGCTTCAATGAGGATTGAAAACCTGCCGAATTCCCGCATGGAAAACCCCAGTTTTTCCAAAGAGGGCACCATTTCCAAAAGTATGGAAAAATCGTCAGGCGACAATTCAAGGGTTACGGGAAACAGCAGTTGCTGGCTGGTGGAAGATGATGTCTGTTGCAGGGCTTTGATGGCCCTGTCGTAAAGAATACGGGTATGGGCTGCCCGTTGATCAATAACAACCACTCCACTGGAAATTTGTGTAAAGATATACTTACCGTGAGCCTGCCAAAAATTCCGTTCATTCAGCAGGAGATGCGCGTCATCCGTTGTCCCCTCTGTTATGCTTTTTTCAAAACGGCGTATCCGATCATCCAGTGAAAACTCATTGGCTGAAAATGAAGACTTTTCCATCCGCCGGAGTGTTTTATTTTTTTCATCCTTTCCGGAAAACGAAAGCTGTTCCCCTTCGAGCCGGGGAGGTGCAGCTGCAGGTAACGGCCGTTTCCCTGAGAAAAAAACCTGTTCATTCAATCCGCCGGATGGGCTGATTCCGGATGAATCTCCTGTCCATTCCCGGATGGCTAATTCACAGCTCTGACGGATAAATTGATAGATTTGCCACTCGTTTCTGAATTTCACCTCGGTTTTTGCCGGATGGACGTTCACATCCACTTCTGCCGGCGGCAGTGAGAGATATAGAACAAAAAAGGGGAATTCTCCCTTATCCAGGTGTCCGCCATATGCAGCGTAAACAGCACTGTTCATCATCCGGTCGGTCACCAGTCTTCCGTTCACATATAGATACTGCTCACCGCTTTTACGGCGGACCAGTTCCCGGGTACCCATAAATCCTTTCAGTATAAGGGGCGGTTCTTCCTCGTGAACTGTAATACAATTTTCCGTCAACCGTTTTGAAAAAATCCGGTTCAGCCGGGAGGAAAGATCTTCCGGCGGTAAAATGTAGACATCTTTATCATTGGCAGTAAGGTGAAAACGAATATTAGGCCGGGCAAGAGCGAAACGACGGACAATTTCCACAATATGACGGTATTCGGCATTTGCCGATTTTAGGAATTTTTTTCTTGCCGGTGTATTAAAAAAAAGATTCCGAACAGTTATGGATGTCCCCTGTTTCATAGCGGCACCTTCCAGCCGATCGACTTTTCCGCCATTAATTAAAAGCCTGAAACCTTCACCCATGTCGTTATTGCAGGTTCTGGCATCGATACGGGATACAGAAGCAATACTGGCAAGGGCCTCCCCTCTGAATCCCAGTGTTTTGATTGCAGCAAGATCTGCAATATCAAAGAGCTTACTCGTCGCATGTTGTTCAAAGGCCAGTAAAAGGTCATCCCGGTCCATACCTACACCATTATCTACAACCCGGATCAACTCACGTCCTCCTTCTTCAATCTGAATCACAATGTCCGTTGCCTTTGCATCCAGACTGTTTTCTATCAACTCTTTGACAACGGAAGCAGGTCTTTGTACCACTTCACCGGCCGCAATACGATTACTTAACGATTCGGACATGATTTGAATAACAGGCACAGGATTCTCCATACTTTTTGTGCAAAGAGGAAATTACGGTTAAAGGAATGAGAATTCAATTGTGAAAGAATGATGACAGATACTGATAAAAATCAGGAACATGATATATTTTATTATTAATATAAACTTGTTTTTTAACTATCCATGGTGTTTTTGTTCACCGGGAGGGGGGGGCTGTATAAATAGTAATTATCCTATATATTGAAGATACTATTTTATTATAAACTCCGGGGACGGAT
Source organism: Fidelibacterota bacterium 46_43 (assembly GCA_001509335.1). Taxonomy (GTDB): domain Bacteria; phylum Fidelibacterota; class Fidelibacteria; order Fidelibacterales; family Fidelibacteraceae; genus Fidelibacter. The sequence goes on along the minus strand of LGGY01000019.1, from coordinate 1,211 downwards.
TAACACCTTCACTTAGTTTTAACTTCTTTTTCATATCCCTGTCTCAAATATTCTTCACTTGATTCACATGTCCAAAATCAATAATGTCAACACATGAACACTGAACACCCCAAAATTTTTCTCCATACCTGTTGCGCTCCTTGTGCCACAGCTTCAACACTCCGTCTGTTAAAAGATGATTATGATGTTGTACTCTTTTTTAGTAATTCCAACATCTATCCGCCGGAAGAATATAAAAAGCGGTTGATAAACGCCCGGAAACTGGCAAATATCCTGAAAGTACCCCTGATTGCAGACGACTATGATCATGAATCCTGGCAGAAATGGGTTCGTGGGCTGGAAAACGAGCCCGAGCAAGGTAAACGGTGTGAAAAATGTTTTCATTATAGCCTGGAACGCACATCAAAGAAAGCACATGAACTGAATATTCCTTTTTTTACAACAACTTTGACGATTAGTCCGTATAAAATTTCACCGGTTATCTTCCGTGTTGGTCGACAGTTTCCCGGCTTTGTAGACTATAATTTTAAAAAGAAAGAGGGCTACAAAGAGAGCATCCGGCTGAGCCGGGAGTGGGATTTATATCGGCAAAATTATTGCGGGTGTGAATACTCTTTGAGAGTTGAGGGTTGAGAGTGGAGAGTATTGAGTTAGAGTTCTGAGTTCTGAGTTTGGAATATTGGGTTAAAAGAAAAGGGGCGGAGTGATCCGCCCCTTTTCATATTGTTCGATAAATGCATGAACTTATCATTGAATTCATCATTCATCATTCATCATTCATCATTATTTAAGCAGTGTCATCCTTCTGATTTTCACAACATTCCCTGCTTGCAGGCGGTAGAAATACACACCGGATGCAACTTTCTTTCCCTGCATGTCGGTAGCATCCCAAACGAATGAATGATATCCCGAGGACAAGTGACTGTTCACCAGTTCTTTCACCTGACGGCCCATCATATCGTAAATAACCAAACGGACCTGTTCGGAAACAGGCAGGTTAAAGCTGATGGTGGTAGTTGGATTAAAGGGATTGGGATAGTTCTGATTCAATGTATAATCTATAGGGATGATTTTCCGGGGCACATCATCTCTTAACCCAACACCACTACTTACAGGATCCATCACAATAATGGGAGGTGAATAGTTGTCCACAAAGGGTGGAACACCTGTTTCCAGGGACACACTGGAGGTATAAAGGACCTCAAGCTGAG
>LGGY01000121.1 GCA_001509335.1 Fidelibacterota bacterium 46_43 | reverse complement strand
ACGGAGTGATGTCCCTTCGTATCATTTTATTTACGGGGGTCAAAACACAGGATATTACCTGAGTGATGAATTGACATCCACCATCAAATTTGATTTAACCAGCCAGGTCACCCGGAATCATCAGATCCGGACCGGGGTTGAAGCCAATTTTCATACCTATCACCGGAACAATATGGCGATTGAAATGAGCAGCCGGACACAATGGCAACCCTATATTCCCGATGTCAGTTCATCGGCTCATGACGATTATACACGCCACCCCTTTGATTTCAGTGCCTATATCCAGGATAAAATTGAGTTGCAGGATTTTATCATGAATATCGGGTTGCGCTATGATTATTTTGATGCCAATGATTACACCTTTTCAGATGCCACCCATCCCGCCCAATCCGATACAGTAAAAGCCTCTCCAAAATCGCAGATCAGCCCGAGGCTTGGACTCAGTTTTCCCATCACGGATCAGGGGTTTATTCATTTCTCGTATGGCCATTTTTTCCAGATGCCGTCTTTTTACAGGGGTTTATTCATTTCTCGTATGGCCATTTTTTCCAGATGCCGTCTTTTTACTACCTTTACCTGAATCCGGATCTGAAGCGGACATCGGGAGTAACCCGGTTTGGAAATCCCGATCTGAGTGCACAGAAAACGGTCATGTATGAACTGGGTTTCCAGCAACAGCTTTCCATGACGACGGCCATTGATGTGACCCTTTTTTACAGGGATATTATCAACTGGCTTTCTTCAGAATATAATTTTATCGATAATACATTCCGGTACACCAAGTATGTCACAGAGGATTATGGAAATGTCCGCGGAATTACGTTTTCATTTACACAACGAAGCGGACACGCTTTAACACTGAATCTGGATTATACCTATCAGCTGGCAGAGGGGAATTCTTCATCACCTGATGCGGCGTATTATGATAATTTGCGGATCCCGCCGATTGAATCGGAAAAGTATGTGGTGCCTCTGGACTGGGATGTCCGCCATTCGGTGAATGCCAATATCACGATTCGTCCCGTACAAAATGCCGGAATATCTTTCCTGAACCGGTTTTCAACCGGCAAACCCTATACACCGGCGGTACAGGGACAACGGAATGCCGAGGAAAATTCGGACAACAAACCCTTTCAAATGACAACGGACATGCAGGCGTATTATGATTTTTATGTGATGAAGAGCCGTTTCCGGGTGGCATTGAAAATTTACAATCTTTTTGACCGTCTGAATGAAAATTATGTGCATGATGACACGGGCCGGGCAGGATATTCCCTGATTCCCACTTATGCCGGACACGCGGTGCAGGAACATGAAGATCATCCGGCGGTTCATCCCCTGGAGGAATACATCACTCCGCCCACCTACTATTCAAATCCAAGACAAATTCTGTTAAGTCTGAGCTGGCAGTTTAAAAGGAATTAATTCATGAAACAATTGATGACACGCATATTTATAAGTATACTGATTATGGCCATCACGGGGTTTGCAGCGGATCCTTTTCAGGAGGGGTCCCCGAAAACGTGGCCCCAATCCCGTGTGGACAGATTTTATAACGCTTTAAAAAAGCAGGGTGAAGTCATGGATCGACCCACACCCCGATCCGCCGTTCTATCCGGGAATCAGATCCGGACACTGGTGTTTGATTTCGGTTCCATCGGCGCGCCGGGACGGGAGCCCTCCCTGGAATGGCCGATTTATTCCTATCATGGCTACGGCTATGAATTTGGCCCCCTCGTCGGTGTGGAAGTCCCGGTGGATACCAATGGCTATTTTCTGCCCTATGTTAATGACGGCAATGGAAACTATGTCATAGATGAGACCAATCCCCTGTACGACACAACATACCACATTATTAATGACGGATTGCTGGATGGGGGAGCCCCCGGTGCTTCGGAAGAATTGTCGCCGGATAATGAGCCCTGGGGATGGCAGCCTTTGGATAATTATGCCAATCCTGCATCAGAAAGTATCCCCCTCTCACACAAACCCGATACCTGGCCTTCCTCGTGGAATAACCAGTGGCCCGGGACGTATAAAGCCAATGCAGCTACTGCTGATCAGGCCATGTATTATCTCATGGATGACCGGTACAACCTGGAATTTCCCTTTAAACCATTTCCCGACAATCACAGTATCGGAGGCATGGGCCTGGAAGTGGAAGTCCGGGCGTATCAGTGGTCCAATCCTGTTGCCAATGATGCGATTTTCTTCGTGTATGAAATCACCAATAAAAGCCCTAATGATTATGAAAAAGTCGTCTTTGGAATGTTCGGTGATCCCCATATCGGAGGAAGCAACGATTTCTCCGATGATATGGCCTATTTCGATAAGGACATTAACATGGTCTATGGATATGACGGGGATGAAATAGGTGAATGGGGCGGTAAAACCGGATGGCTGGGATATATCTTTCTCGAGTCTCCTGGCAATCCCTACGATGGCATCGACAATGACGGGGATGGTTTAATTGATGAATCCATGTTTAACGGGATTGATGATGACGGGGACTGGGATCCTGATGTCCATGACGTGGGTATTGATGGTATTGGTCC
>LGGY01000268.1 GCA_001509335.1 Fidelibacterota bacterium 46_43 | reverse complement strand
CAACTACTTCGGCTTACCGGAACATAACACCGGAAAAGCTCGACGCATGAACGGTCTGATCAGGAGCATCGTAAAACGGACCCTGCCCTGGCAGTATACTAAACAGTTATGGTATTACAAGAACTATCCTGTCTGTAAAAGCATCAAGGATGTTCCCGCCTGGGTGTGGAAAAGGGAAGACCTTGTGGTAGAGCGTTTTGTTCCGGAAAAGGAAGGGGAGGAATACTCTCTAAGAGTTTGGGCTTTCTTCGGCGATCAGGAGTACGGTGTTCGAATGTTCGGCAAGAACCCCATAGTAAAGGCAGGCAACCGCACCAGACATGAGTACCTGAAAGAAGTACCCGTTGAGCTGAGAGCCGTGCGCAAGAGGCTCGGAATGGATTTCGGAAAATTCGATTACGTGATCCACGATGGTGAAGTAGTACTGCTCGATGTCAACAAGACGCCCACAATTGCTGGCGATGGCCCCCCAGGCGAGAACCTGCTTCGGCTTGCCTCGGGTATCGATATGTACATTGAAAGGAGGGGAAGACCGTAACATGAATGCGCCTGAAGCCCCCCTGACTTTGGACGTTATTTCCCCCGAGCGGACCTTGATCGCACCCCTGACGACAATGGATGCAACTCATCGGATCTTTGAAGGAGAGTTCAGACTTGATACAGTCACCGGGAATTCTTTGGCCATCGCCGGCAAGATGCCTCTTATTTGCAGCCGCTACGTGGCAACTCCGGAGATCCTGGATTTTTTCAGGTTATCCGGCCTGGAGCCGGCCGGGAACCTTTATACATACAAAGACCAGGAAGAGGCTATTGAATATGCGAAACAATTCATTGAAAAAGGGTGGAAGGTGATATATTCCTACCCGCCGCCGCCTGCTCTCGGATCTGGACATGGCCTGGTCGTTCCACTTCCCCTCTATTTTTATCTCAATGACAAGGCCAGCATAGACGATCTGGCAGATGAAGAGGACCTCCCTCCGCACGTGTTCGTAGGACCCGACGATCTTGAAACGGTGAAAGGAATTTTTAGCGAAAGAGCCGTCTTCATAAAAGCCTGCAGTAATGAGGCTACAGGAGGAGGAGCGGATGTTCTTTATTGTCCAGACGTCGAGGCAAGGACTTGTTTTGCGGAGTGGCTCTCTGCCAGAGGCAACGGCCTCTCCGGGGTTCGTGTCGAGTTGGCCATGGATATTGATACCAGCTGGTGCATCAATGTTGCTATCCGCGAGGAGAGATCAATTTATCTAGGTGCCGCTATCCAGCTTTTCAGCAAGCCGGCGCAACAGAAAGGGAGCAGGATAGATCCCGATAAAGCCCCATCTGAAGAGACCGTGAGGATCGCCCTCGGGATCGCCGAGAGAGGGAGAAGCCTCGGCTTCAGAGGTATCGCAGGTTTTGATATTGGAGAAGACATATCGGGCAAGCCCTTCGTCTTCGACCTGAATTTCCGGTTCGTATCAAGCACAGGGCAAGTCCTTCTTCATGAATGGGCCGTGGGTCGGGTGAAGGCGAGGGTCTCCGAGTCCTGGAGCCACTTCGTTGTTTGCCCGCTGTCTCCCGCTTTGGACCGGATCCGGGAGTTCGCAGAAAAAGGATTATTCGTCCCCTCAAGATTGTATGAAGGTACTCCCCTTTCTGGCGGCCGGAGCCTGATAACCGGTTTTATTGTGGCCGACAGCGCAAGAGAGATAGCGATCATTGGCCAAAAGATGAAAAATGCACTTGGGGCTATGCTCGAGAAAGAATAGGTGGTGGACTTGTGAGGATAATGATCGCTGCTGACCTGGTCCCAACCCGATCGAACGCAGAAATTTTTGAAAGGGGTGAAACAGGGGAACTTTTTGACGAAGAACTGAGCAGTCTTTGGTATTCATCAGATGCAAGGGTTTTCAACCTGGAAACTCCCTTGTCAGATGAACCCATGCCGATCTTCAAGAGCGGACCTGTGCTCAGGGCATCAGAACGATCTATCGCCGGCATCAGGCAATTGAACCCGACACTGGTCACTCTGGCGAATAACCACATAATGGACCATGGGATCA
>LGGY01000267.1 GCA_001509335.1 Fidelibacterota bacterium 46_43 | reverse complement strand
GATGTTCCGTGGCCTGGATATCCTCACTGATCATCAGATGCCGCGCCCCTTCCAACAAAACCATAACATATTCTGCAGAACACCACGTAAGGGGTGAGGCTTCACTGATCTTCTCATCATCCGACGGATAGTGAACCCGTTCGGGGATAAGCCCATATACATTGCTGTTCCGATCTAACCAGGTTTTCAGCAGAAGATAGCGTTCTTTCCGGTGTTGCGCGGCATAATATTGGGCCAGGGCAGCCGTGGTAAAACCGAAAAGGTCATCTCCATATCCCTCTCCATTGAAATACTGAATGCCGTCACCGGTTTTTCTGCACTGATTCCACCAGTATTCCGAACTGAGCTGGAGCCGGAGGTGATCCTCATAGCCCCAGATCCAGCCGAAAAGGGCGGATGTATTCCATGAAAAAGCATGATCCCTCATATCTTTATAGGCTTTATCGGTGGGATCAAAGAGCCCGGCAAGTCCCTCATCCATCCGTTCTGCCACAGCAGTCCACCGGCGGGCCAGTTGTTTCTGATTCCGCCATTTCGCCATGAAGGCAGCCTGTTTAAATGCTGCCGCCAGGGACATATTTGTAGAGGGGAGTTTCCCCGGCCATTCCACAATACCTCCTTCATGAACCAGACCATCGGCACCCAGTCGGAGTTCCACAAAAGTCATAAGGTCCTGAATCAGTTTAAAATCCCCAATCCAGATCCGGTGTTGCAGAAAAGCTTCATAGACAAGGGATGTATAATATCCGTTACTATCCCACTCCGGTACATCGTAACGGGCACCGCTTCCTCCTTCTGTTGCTCTGCCGAAGGCATCATAACGGGCATACCATTCACCTGTCGACTTAAAGGGAACATTGGCCCAATAATCCAGAATTTGTTTTACTTCATGAAGATGTCCCGTTTCCAGAAACATGCGGGCTGTCATCAGAGCATCCCGGGGATAGAGCTGGGGCAGGCCGTTCGTCACAAACTGGCCGGTTATATCGGCCGGGACCGCTCCATTCAGATTCAGAGCTTTCACAGAGAGCAGATTCGTCCGGAAACGAAGGGAATCCTCCCGGGAGTGGAAAGAAGGTTCGATCCCTTCCGCCAGCCAGGCATCCCAGCCTCTTTGGGCAAAACGGCGCAAATCCTTGACTGCCAGGGTGTCCCATGTCTGCTGCCCCAGAAGCTGGTTTTCAGATATCACAATCAGGAGGGAAAACCGGTGTTCTTCCGAAGGGGCTAAGGTGACGGACCGACTGAACCGGCCGTCATCCACATCCGTCTCCCGGGCATCGGTAAAGCCGGTTGTCAGTATCAGTTCATCCACCAGGTACTGGACCTGATTTTTGCCGTAATCAGCAGCACTGGGACGGGCAAATTCAAAGACCGGCTCAATCCTGAAAGAGATTTTGCGCCGGGCAGTATTCACGACGCGCCCTTCCCAGACAATCACTTTCATGGCTGGATCCGGCAGTGTGTACAGTCGGAGCACAGCATTCAGGGGACCTGCTTCCCATTGGGTAGCTTCGGCAAAATATGGGTCACTGGTAGAGGTTATCCATTCAGCCTCCCGGGTTCCTTTCAACTCCAGGCGGATTGATTTCACAAAATTCCGGGTGTAATCGTTCACGTACAGCGTCTGAATGCCCGGAGTTTCATCACTGTTTCGCGGAAATCCTGAAGCGGAAAAGCAAAATGTCCCATTCCCAAGAATCCTGGAACCGGGATGTGGCCCCAGCGAGGTGAGTTTCTCAACGTCCGGTGCATCGTGCTCACAGGCTGTAAATAGCAAAACGATCAGAAGTATGGAAAGATAAACCAGGGCAGCCGACAGGAACAGCTTGCTCACATTCAGCCATTCGTAACGGGTTTCAAAATATTTTTCGCTGAGCCAGGCACTGATACCCGAAGATACAAGAAATGACAGCAACGTCGCCATGGCTGCCCCCTGCATTCCCCACCAGGGAATCATCAGAAAATTCAGCCCGATATTCAGAACGGCCGAACCAAGTGTAATGGTGGCGATGACAGCCGTTTTGGATGCCATTTGAAGGGTCTGTATAAAAATAAAACCCATACCCCGAATGACCAGAGCCAGCAAAATCGTAGGAATAATGACAGAAGCCGCCAGATATTCATCATAGGTGACGGTCAACAAATTGACCAGATCGTAGGAAAACACCGAGAATGCCAAAATAATCCAGAGTAAGACAAAAAGGAAATAATTGAGAAATTTCCGAATGATGCGCCGGATGTTGTCAGCCCGGAGATGCTTCCATATCATTTGCTGATAGGCATTATTGAAAGAACGGATAAAAATAACATCCACGACATTGGCAATCCGGTAGCCGATATCATAGGCACCTACCATTTCAAGAGTGGTAAGAAAGCCCAGAACATAGCGGTCACCCACATTTAATACCCGGCTTGCCAGGCTAGAAAAAGAAAGGGGAAAGCCAAAGCGGATCATTTCCTTCAGTGTTTCGGGCATAAAACGGAAAGACATTTGTGTCAGCACGAAAGGAAGCATCAGACAAAACGCCAGCAGCTCGCCTGCCAGTTGTCCCCAAAAAATACCCAGTATGCCCTGTTCATAGCGGACAATCATCAGAACAGTGACCAAGAGCTGGAGGGTAAATTTTAAAACAGCCACAACGACGTAATAGAAGGATTTCTCCCGGACCCTCAGTGTAAAAAGAGGAATCATATTTAATACAGAGAGAGTAATGATGCCAGCACTGATTTTAAAATAAACGCTCATATCCGGATTATTGAAAATCCCCTTTGCCAGGAATCCGGAAAAAAAATAAAGGGGCAGCATGATCAGAATAACAAACAGAGCCGTAAATGTATATGCTGTAAAGAAGACAGCTTTCTTATTCTCCTCATCCTCATCCAGATTCAACCACCGAAAAAGGGCATTTGGAAGTCCAAGATGTAAAAATCCCTGACAAAATTGAATAGACACATCAAAAAGAGAATAAAACCCATAATCGGAAATCCGGATCATGGACGTATAGAGAGGGAGTAAAATGAGACCGATCAGTTTGGATGATACATTTCCGATCATATAAATGCCGGAATGCTTCGCTATGTATTTCAGGTTGTTTAACATCTCATATCATCATTTACAGGATATTAAAATACAATTTTTTTACAGAGGTTAATAGTCCTAAGGTTTATGAAAAAATGCTGCTTTCACACATAAATGGTAGATTTCTGCATGACGAATATGCTGAACCGTGACAGCCAGACTGAGAGAACATACGTTCTGATTTTGG
>LGGY01000018.1 GCA_001509335.1 Fidelibacterota bacterium 46_43 | reverse complement strand
CTGCTCACTGACAAACTTGCCGCCCCAGTATAAATCCGTCGTATCATCCACAAACTCATCGATATGGAAAAACAGGTATAGGGAATCATCTGTCCACAGTATCCGGCCGTATAGCTCATCATACTCGGGCTCTGCGATCTCGCGACCGTATGAATTCGCCCAGATATTGAATCCGGTGGCTGTCACCAGATTTGCTTCCGCTGCCTGTTCCCAGGCCGCTTCATCCATCACACCGTCTATCACTATATCCGAAGGAGACACCTTCGGAACATTCAGTTCAAGACGGCTCACATCTTGACCTATGGCCGGGACATGCAATACCAGCAAGGGTATCACGACAAAACAAAGAAAAACTAATTTTTTCATCCTAACCTCCTTGTTTACAAATCAAAAAACTTCTAATATCATATAGCATTTATCTTCTTTTTTTTTTCACCTCCTTTTCATTTATCCAATTGACATCGTCTTAAAATATATATCTGATCGTCATAGAGGGTATAAGTGTTGTTGATGTATAGTTTCCGGGGAAATTACTTCCTGCATTTTCATCTACGGAAGTATCCAGCCCCAGTGCATAGGCAAAGCCCAGATCAACAAAATATTCATCAGATAGAACCAGGCTCAGCCCTGTTGATAAGATGTGCTGACTCACCGTAGGGAACAGAAATCCAAAGCTATTCTCATCATTGGGATTGGATTGATAACGGTAACCCAGGCGTATTTTCATATTGTTAGCCATTCTGTATTCAACACCAAAAGCCAGGGCAAAACTGTTTTTTGAATAAAAGGGAATCGGTGACCAGGAAAATCCCGTAACAGAATCTGCAACTCCTCCATTCATTCCAGCTACCCACGCAGTATCAGAATAATCAAAGTGAATATCTGAATTTGCGTTTTTCCACAGGGAGAAGGACACATCTGCATTCAGGGACCACTGATTATTCAATTTATATAAAACACCAAGACCACCTGTTGACGGCAATGCAAACTCGCTTTGAATATTCGATTCAATGGAGGCGCTGTCATTCAAGGCCTGAAAGTATTCTGTCTCGGCTTTTCCGTCTAAATCAAAATCAACCCTTTTTCGGAAGCTACCACCCAGGCTTAGGGATTCAGAGAGAGCTAATTTAAAACCGGCACTCCATCCCACAGCAATACCCTCAGTTTTTAAATCAATGCCGTAAACGGGTCTTTTTGAATTCACCTGATAGTCCTTGTTAAACATGGGGTAAGAAAAATGATGATTAAGCTGATATAGAGTTGCTGAAGCACCAAGGGATAATTTTTTTACTTGTATCCCCAGTACTTGAGAATACGCATCAGCTATTATATCTGATTTCAATTCAAAGCCGTAGAGACGGTCCAGGTTATTCACATGAAAGACCATGGCAAAAGGCCAACGGACGGAATAATCGATTGCCCGATTATAGACCATCGCCAAGCCAAATGTCGGGCGAACCATCCAATAGAATCCGGCCGCCCCACTGACATCATTGATAAAATGGGACCGGTGGAGGTTTTGATTGACCCTGGTAAATTCCGAGCGTCCTGCCTTATCGGTGACATTCAGAGCATAACCAAACCCTGGAGAACACAGCACATGAGCCGGATTGACATAAGTCGATATGATGACATCATAACCGGCATAGTACAAACCGCCAAGAGAGAGGGACTTTGTTCCTGCAGACGGATGAAAAGCAGCTTCACCGCCTAAGACAATACCGGTAAATATCAAACATACTGCAAATACATTTATAATTTTTAATTTCACATCCAATCTCCTTTGTTCATGTAAAAAACATTACCAGGTATTAAACGTGATATACGAGTGATACTTTGTAAATCTCAAATGATTCTCCTGGTCCCAGTCCTTGCCGGCAACCCAAAACAGATAGGTTGCATTTCTTTCAAGTCCCTGGCTGGGAAATTGCTTAAAAACCCAGGTATTGGGGAAAGACTGTCCCAGCAACAATGGCGGGCTAATTACATTATTTTTCCCATATATAATTTGATTATCGACCGTATCGACGGACCAGATTTCCCACACAATTTTTTTTGGATCATACGTTGCAGCTTTGCACAAACCAACGGCTGCAACAAGGGAATCTTGCACCGATTGATCGATAATCGTCCAATCTATTAAGACATTATTACATGAATCTGTTTCAGTTAAAACAATATCGGCAAAAGATCCTCTTAATTTGATACTGCTCATATCAATATTGGTGAAAGCATCAATCCAGCAGGATTTTTGCAGATGTTGATACGTATTAATCCAGAGTGTATCGTCAATGGAGTACGAATGAACTGAATCCGTTATTGCCGGCATAATATATTTATCCACATGTTGCAGAATATCATTCCACCCTTCTTCCTTAACCATCCAATACGTATAGGTGCTATCCTCAATGAAATCTTCAAATTTACCACCATATAGTTCAGTAATATCTTCAGCACCTTCAGGGAGAACACCATATTTTATAGGATAGTGAAGATTATTGCCCTCTGATATGATCAGCCATTGAAGTGTAGAATCCAATCTGGCATAATGTCCCCTATTCACACCAAAAACAGTGACATACCCGCCAATCCAATTAAACCGAGGGGTTAAAGTCCCCCCTTCGATTAACAAGTCACTTAAAGGGGGCGGACCTGCATACGGCGCCAGTGGTTTACTATCTTCTTCACAGCTATTGAGTGTAAAGAGCAGCAATAGCGCCATAATCGTGAATCTTCTGATATGTATCCATTGAAGATTTGAACGCTTCATCATAAGTCACCCTTACTTTTAACGTAATTACCCTTTAATACCACTGAGCGTTATCCCCTTGATAAAATATTTCTGTGCGAAGAAGAAGACGATTAAGATTGGCAATGTTGCCATCACCGAGCCGGCCATCAAAAGATCCCAATCAGTAATATATCTGTCCCGAAATACAGCCAGTCCCAGTTGAACGGTCCTTAGGTGCTCAGAATTCACAACTATCAAGGCCCAGATAAAATCATTGAAAGTCCCCATAAAGGTAAAGATGGCAAGTGTCGCAAGGGCTGGTTTGGACAAGGGGAGGATAATTTGCCACAGGACCCTGAATTTACTGCACCCGTCAATATAGGCTGCTTCTTCCAGTTCTTTAGGAATAGTCAAAAAGAATTGCCGTAACAAAAAAGTCCCAAACGCCGATGCCAGTCCTGGAACAATCAAAGCCTGATAACTATCGATCCATCCCAGCCAGTGAAGCACCATAAAGCTTGGGATCATGGTCACCTGATAGGGAATCATCATAGTACCTAAGAAAATATAGAACAGGACATCCCGTCCCCAAAACTTCAGGCGGGCAAAGGCGTAGGCAGCCATGGAGCAGGTAATCAACTGACCAAGAGTTACCGTTACTGCCACAAAAATACTGTTTAGATAGTATCGGCCGAAAGGAGCGGCTTGAAATGCCCGGGCATAATTATTCCACTGGATTTTATCGGGGAACCATTTGGGTGGATAGACAAAAATATCACTAATATCTTTCAGAGATGTCAGAATCATCCAGATAAAGGGGGCAATAGTAATGAAAGCGAGCAGGTAGATAACTCCGTGTGTAAGAATGGATTTGCCCAGTTTTTGAATTTTAACATTGTTAGTCGCCATCAGACTCCCTCATAACCGGAACGGGTTCGCATATACTTAACCTGCAACAATGTCAGGACTGCCAGCATGGCAAAGAATATATAGGCTACAGCTGAGGCATAGCCCATTTCAAAAAACTTAAAAGCATATTCATACATATAAAAGACCATAACCTTTGTTGACCCCATAGGTCCACCTGAGGTGAGAACATAGACAATATCAAATACCTGAAAGGAACTGATCATGGACATAATCATAATGAAGAAGGTTGTAGGAGTCAGCATAGGAAGAGTAATATTCCAGAATTTGGACCACCTTCCGGCTCCATCCATTTCCGCTGCTTCATAGTAAGTGTCCGGAATTCCCTGAAGTCCCGCTGAAAAGAGAACCATATTAATTCCCAGGTTTTTCCACACACCCATAATGATCAGAGCAGCCATGGCAGCACGGCTGTCGTTCAGCCAATTCACGGGGGGAATTCCAAAAAATCCCGTAGCATAATTAAGCAGACCAAAATTCGGATCATAAATCCAGCGCCATATCAGGGCAGCAGCCACTGGTGAGATAATAACCGGAGTAAAAAAAGCAGTACGTAAAAACTTTTTTCCCTTAATCTTTTTATTCAGCATCATGGCCAGAAAAAGTGCGATTATCATATTCAGGGGGACGGTCCCCAGGGTGTACATGATTGTCTGTTTCAAAACCTGCCAAAATTCAGGATCAGTCAACAACCGTTGATAATTCGCAAAGCCTATAAAGGATTGGGAACTGCTGAACATATTCCATTTATGAAAACTGAGGAAGAAAGAGAATAAAACAGGAAAGAGAATAAACATCGAGAAGATGACCAGAGTAGGAGTAAGAAACAGAATACCCGTGATGAAATTTTTTCGGTGTTGCCGGTTGATATATTGCTGTTGATTCATAAAATCTTTCTCATTATTCCTTTTGGACCGATTTTAGCAGTTTGTTGGATTTTTCGGCAGAGCGGTTCAGTGCTTCCTGAGGATCCATTCCCCCCAGTGTGGCAGCTTCAATAGCCTCGGCGATATGACGTGTAATTTGCAGACCGAAATTATCCAGGGGTCGTTGAGCTTGTGCGACTTCCATCTGATCCACAAAAACCTTGAAATTTGGGTTTTCTTCAAGATATTGTGTAAATTCCGGAACCGATTTTACAGATTGACGGACAGGCAGGTAGCCGGATTTCATAGCCCATCGTGCCTGTACATCCGGCCGAATAATCCACCTAATAAAGGTCCAGGATTCGTCGGGATGGGGGGATTGTTTAAATATAACCAGATATTCTCCACCCACTACGGTTGCTCTTTTTTCAGGTCCTTCCGGTAAAGGAGCAAACGCCCAGTCAATATTTTTCATGATATTGTTGAAGCGGGGAAGGTTCCAAGGACCGTCCATGGACATAGCCACGCGTTGTGAGGCAAAAGCGACATCATAATCGACAGTGAATGATGAAAGATTCAAAGAATCATATATTTCTTTCCACAATGTGAGAGCCTGAACACCTGCCTTACTGTTATACAAGACCTCTGTTTGATCTTCATTCACGATATATCCCCCAGCCTGCCACAGATAAGGAATCCATTGCCATGTCATCCAGCCACTTAAGGGGCCAGAAGAGGGATAAACCGGGACAAAAAATCCAATTTGATCATAAATCCCGTCATGATTATAATCTTCCGATAGTTTTATGGCGTATGTTTTTAACTCGTCCCATGTTTGCGGTGGACGTTCCGCATCATATCCAGCCTTGCGGAACAAATCCTTATTATAGATAAGAGCCAGGTTGGTGGCTTCCATGGGGATACTGTATATTTTTTTTCTTAAGGATGCATATTGCATCAATGCGGGATAAATATCTGATAGCTCTTCCTGACTTAATCCATTTTCACCTTCAATAAAATGTGCCATTTCATAAATGGCATCTGCATCCACCAAATCCGCTAAAAAATCCGAGTGTATCCATGAAATATCAGGAGCTGTTTTACTTTGAATCGCTGTAATCAACTTTTGGATCAAGGCATCCCCCGTGGGGACATACTGGGCATTAATTTTAATCCCCGGATGTTCTTTTTCAAATTGAGAAATCAAATCTTCCAACGCGGGAATGGTAGAAGCCACAAAACTATGCCAAAAGGTAATGGTCACATTACCATTTTCATTTTGTTTCTTGTTTTTACCACACGTTGTAAACAGCATACAAGCTGTTAGAAGGACTGCAATAAGTTTCTTCATACGTCATAATCTTCCTTATGATAACGTTTGCACAATTTTGTTTAATCGGACATATTGAGTGTTATTTTTTAACATTTGTTTATCTATTTATTCAGGTTAAGTATTAAGATTTTTTACCGATTTACGGATATTTAACACCGGTTTTAATTCAATTCGGCTTTTTTCCATCTGGCCGGAACTTTTGATATCTTTCAATAGAAGTTTTACAGCAATTTCACCCATCAACTGCCAGGGCTGATGAACGGCGGTCAGGGGAGATATCAGATATGGAGCATAATCCACATCATCAAATGAGACGAGAGAGATATCATCTGGAATGGATAATTTGTCTTCAAAAATGGCATCCAGGATACCCAGGGTAATCATATCACTTGTCGAATATATGGCTGTTGGTGGATTATTTAAATTCAGCAGGTATTTTGTTTCGATATATCCATTTTCACGGCGATAATCTTTCCCCACAATCAGATTTTCATCCACCTCGATATGGTACGCCTGATGGGCATCGATATATCCTTTAACACGCATATCATTGGTTGATGTGTTCGTCAGTCCCTGAATAATCGCAATTCTCCGGTGGCCATTTTTAAGCAGGTATTCAACAGCTTTGCGTGATCCTGTATAATTATCTACCAACACTAAATTAGCTGATATATCTTTAAAAGATCTGTCCAATAAAACGACTGGAATTTTACTATTTAATAATTCTTTGATATGGTGGGACTCCAGTCCAACGGGCATAATAATAATTCCATCAACCCCTTTGCTTCGCAGCAACTGAATCTGTTCAATCTCTGTGTCCTGATTCTCATCTGTGTTACAAACAATCAGAATATACCCTGCTTCGTACATTCCCACCTGAACCACTCTGGAAACATGAGCAAAAAACGGGTTTGAAATATCCGGGATGACCAAGCCGATAGCCTGGGTCTTTTTCGTCCGTAAACCACGGGCTAATTGATTGGGTCTGTACTTTAATTCCTGGGCGACCTTTTCTATTTGCAGACGGGTTTTCTGACTAATACGATACATCTCTGCACCACCGTTCAAGACCCTCGAAACAGTCGATACGGAAAAACCGGTACGGCTGGCAATATCCTTTAAGGTAACTGTCATGCTCTCATCTGTTTAGTCATTGTGTCAACATTGTGATGCGCAATCGTTTTCGCAATTCAGTATAGTTTTTTTTGAAATCTTTGTCAAGTATTTTTTTTAATTTTTCCCCTGCTCAGATGTAATCCCCTTTAAGTCATTTTCTTGCAGAATTTTCTCCTCTGAAAACAAGGACTTTACGTCATACATGATAAGCTTGTATATTTTCCCTAGGTTTAACAGGAGTATAGCCATGACGTTGTTTTTTGCCGGACTGGATGTTTCTACCCAAAGTTGTAAACTTGTCATTATTAACGTTCAAGACAGACAAGTTGTATTTACCTATACCGTGAACTACGATACCGCCTTGCCTCATTATAACACAAAAAACGGGACACTCACCGGCCTGCCAGCGGGGGTCTCAGAATCAAATCCCTATATGTGGATCGATGCCGTGAACCGCACCTTCGAAGAAGCTGTTCAAGCCGGTATTCCCATGCATTCCATAGCCTGTATCGCCGTTTCTGGACAGCAACATGGGTTGGTGGCTCTGGACTCCCATGGGAATCTCTCTCGTCACAGGAGCAAATTGTGGAATGATTTTTCGACACAGGAAGAGTGTGATATCCTGAACCGTAAGGTGGGTGGAGTTGATCGTATGATCCGGGAAATAGGGAATACCCAGAGGACCGGATACACAGCAGGGAAAATTTTTCATATGCTCAGACATGAACCGGAGATCTATCATACATCAGAGACTTTTTTTCTTGTACACAATTACATCAATTGGTATCTGACAGGTGGTGTAAAGGTCATGGAATATGGCGACACATCAGGTATGGCACTTTGGAATCCCAAAACCCGGCAATGGTCAAAGAAAGTAATCAATGCCATCGATCCCGCCCTTATCCATAAATTGCCTCAGGTCCGTCCGCCCGATCAATCCATCGGCAATATTTCGACTCACCTGGTTCAAAAATTTGGTTTTTCACCGAAATGCCGCATTGATGCCGGATCCGGTGATAACATGTACAGCGCCATCGGTACAGGCAACATTGAGCCCGGTATCGTGACGATCAGTCTGGGAACCAGTGGTACAGCATATACATTCATGGAAGATCCTTATATCGATCCCTCAGGAGAAATCGCCTGCTTTTGCGATAGTACCGGTCATTATTTACCCTTGCTTTGCGTTTCAAATCTGGCTAACGGTTACAATCAGATATTAAATCAGTTCAATCTTAACCATGATGATTTTAATGAAGTGATCAGGAAGAGTTGTCCTGGCAACGGAGGACGTATTTTGCTACCCTGGTATGAAGGAGAGCGGACACCGGATTTGCCTTTGGCAGCTCCTCTCTATTTTGGATTCAGGACAGATGAATTTACCCTGGAGATCTTATGCAGGGCCGTTTTGGAAGGACATATTCTGAACCTGTACGATGGTTTTAAAAAGATGGATATCAAGGTGAAAGAAATCAGGCTGACAGGCGGGCTTTCCAACTCTGACGCATGGTGCCAGGGTATCGCCGATATTTTTGAATCCGATACCGTACCTGTTAAAGGAGAAGGTGCTGCCCTGGGTGCAGCCATACACGCCGCCTGGGTGTGGTATAAAGAAAATGATGATGCCTATTCCCTTAAAGATCTTACGGATGCCTTCGTGATTCCGGAAAAAAACCGAAAGAAAAAACCTATCCCAGAACATGTCACGGTCTACCGTCATCTAAAAAATCTGTTTGCCTCTCTCAGCCTGAGAATACGTGGATATAAAGCGGATGATCCGTTTAAATTAAGAGCAGAATATTTTACATGATTAAACTGATTCCAAATGATTAAAACTATAAAAAGATATTTTTTTATAGTTTTTTTCTAAACCACGAATACACACCAATTAGTTCAATGATTGAATCGTTTGACTCCTCCCCCCTCTTCACTAAATTTACATCACTCAAAACTATAACCAGGGAAAGGGATCAGGATGGTACATCTGAATATCTTTTTGACGGATTTTGTGGTAAGCGGTGACTTTTTTGTGCCGGTGACGGTAATCGGATTCTCTTTTTCCAAGCTTAAAACAATGCGGTTTGTTTTCAACTAATCCATAC
>LGGY01000266.1 GCA_001509335.1 Fidelibacterota bacterium 46_43 | reverse complement strand
CGTTACGATTTTTCAGGTTCATTATAGGATTTTTATCATCTCCTGAAAACGCTTTTCCACTTCATCATTTTCACTGCAAAGGGCTTTCACGAATTTATTCCCGTCATACGTTCCCCGGACCGATTCAAAGTCTTTCTGCTGAACGGATTCATCTCCGTCCAATCCGTACCCGATGCGACTTGTTGGATCAAATTCCTTTTCGGCATCCTTCAGAATCATGTTGTTCAGTTTCAGAACATTCTTTTTCCAGTCTTCCAGAATTTGCTCCAGCTGATCCCGGTTCAGTTCTGTCGCCTGCTTTCCGTAGGTTTCTTTAATGACCTGTGCCCACCATTTCAGAGTGTCTTTTTCATAGTTGGTGGCGGTATTCTGAAAAATGGCAAGTAAGGCTTCAACTGAATTCGTATCGTCGCGGCATATCGAATCAATACAGGCATTCAAACTTGTTTCCGATACCAACATACCTGCCAGATCATACCATTTTTCCGGCGAGTCAACGGTATCCTCTGTTATTTCTGCCAAAAGATCCCGGAGTGTTTTCCCTGTCTTTACCTGATCCAGAAGTTTTATCAGGATATCTCCCAGGTAAATGGCTACGGCTATCTTGTAGTATTTGATACCGGTCCTTAGTAAAAGCCGCTTAATGACCAGTCCTTTGTAAGAGACGAATTCCTGTTCTTTCCGGCTTTTATCGTTCAGATCCTGGAGGATTGATATGGCGTTCAGTACCTTGCCGATGCTTCGGGGATTGAAGAGATCAAAATGGATCTGGTCGAATGTCCGGGGATCTTGACGGCGGTCACGGGCCGGCCATTTTTCACTGTCCCGCCGGGTTCCCACAGTAAAGAGATTCATGGCAGGCGTGAGCTGGCTTTTTCCCTCTTCGGCCGTGATATATGAGAAGGGAAAATCCGCCGCGTCGAAATTTCCTGTGTGTTTTCCCGTCACTACACTGAAAGCCCCCACACTGCAGGGCCAGAGCATATAGGAAAGTGAACCGGTTTTGGCTCCCCGTTCCAGGATTCCCTGGTGCAGAGGACCCAGTTTGTACATATGGTTGCTTTGGTTGGTTCCGCTTCCTGCATTGTAAAAGGAAAACATGCCGGCGATCATGAGTGTCGATTTGTGATGGGTAACGGTGTACGGACCACCGAAGACACTCACGGCTTCCCCGTGGAATCCCTCACAATTGGCAAAAAAGGCGGATCCTTCTGCAGAATATTGCTTGCCAAGACGAACACCCTGTCCAACAAAACACTTATCCAGCAAAACCCCATCCTGAATATGGGATCCGGATTGCACGATAAAGTGTTTGGCTGTAACACCGGAACCAATTTTTACCGGATCTTCACGGCATCCTGCCAGGGATCCGTCTTCCAGGAGAAGTGCACCCTGGACTTCAGCTCCTTCGCCAATTTCCATGTTTCGTAACACCTGGCAGTTTCGGACCTGGGCATAAGGCCCCACATAACCGGTTGTGCAGGCTTTTCCCTTGCAATAATCCCGGATCAGGGATTGCAGTTTTTCCATCAATGTATCATGATGACGGAAATGGACCAGCATATAGGCAATTTGTGCAGAAAGCTTGTCGTAGATAAGCAGCTCCCGGCCTCCGCCTTCATTGAGTACTTCAATTTCCGTCCCGTTTCCGAAACGTGTCTCACCTGTTACTGCCAGAGTTTGTACCGAATCCACGACCGCATGATGTGAAATTTCATACCGGTACAGATTCTGAACATTGAAAATCAGGGCATTATCTCCGATAGTGCAATCTTTCAGCGTGCTGTTCCAAAGACCTGCAGGATGACTCCCCCGGTCCGGAAGACGAAGCTCCTCTGTGTATATCCCGAGATTCACCTTCCCCCGAAAACGGACATTATGGATCTGTTCAGGTGTAAAGCGTTCATGAACCAAAACCGTTTCCCAGGATTCAGCAGAGCATCCCTGCCGGGTCAGGCGATCGATTTCCTGGGATTTGAGTTTACGATACAGCATCGTGTCACCTGTATTTATATTTTCGGTAAATTATGAAGGGCGTCGTATTCAATATCCTTGAAATATTT
>LGGY01000162.1 GCA_001509335.1 Fidelibacterota bacterium 46_43 | reverse complement strand
GCGGAGGATGAGGGACTCGAACCCCCAAGCCCAGAGGGCGGCGGTTTTCAAGACCGCTGACTTACCAATTAGCCTAATCCTCCCAAAAGCCCGATAGTTTACTACAGACGGGTGTTTTTTTCAATAGGTTTTTGGATTGATATGACAAGTCAGGATTCCTGTTCCATCAAAAGGGATAAAATATCCAGGGCGATTTCTTTGGTGTTGATGCCCACTTCATTTGACGGGCCGACACAGGAGGGACACCCATTGGGACAGGAGCAGTTTTTGATGAGGGACCCGGTTTCCCGGATGAGTTTTTCATGGGCATCATAGAGTAAGGGACTGAATCCGATGCCTCCGGGGTAATTATCGTAGATAAAGAGAGTGGGTTGAAAGTTCTCCAGATCCTCCGGATTAAGTTTGACGGATTTTTTGTCTTCATCGGGTGCAGAATAGATCCCCCGTTCGGTAATGGTATTCATGGCAAACCATTCCGAGCTTTTGTCCCCCACAGCTTTATGAATGTCATGGGGTTCACTCATAATGTGGAGGGTGGCAACGGAGTGAAGCGCTTTACTGATTCCCAGCAAGCCATCCACAATATCCGCCCTGCTCCGGGGCAGCTGCTCAATCACGTGATTGGGGATGGTAAACCAATAAGCCGTGGTGGCCATTTCCAGGTCTGGCAGGTTGATTTTGCCATATCCCGTATTCTCACTGGTATAAAACCGGATTTTCTTGAATCCTACTGCACGGGTCATGACCTGGACTTCTCCCTGAAAAACCTCGGCATTCCGGGCATGGCGCTTTTCGTCTTCACTTAAAACTTTTACTTTGGTGTAATCAATGGAATCGGTGTAGTAATCGGAATCAGTTGGCCTTACAAGTGCCTTTCGGCCGTCCCAGTCCAGTGTGTCCACAATGTACTGCTGTCCGGACGCCAGATAGATGGCATCGGGATAGATGGTGAGAATCGCGGCGCTGTAATCTACTTCTCCAATGATTTTGTGATTGTTTTCTGTATCTACCACAACAAAATTGCCTTCAGGAGAGCGCCGGAGGTTTACATTGACTGCCGGATAAGCCGTGTCGGACCAGTACCAGCGGTGGTTGTCGTAATGCAAAACACCGCCATTGGTCAGAAATTCCAAAATTGCCTTCAAATCGTTTGCCGGTACATTCCCAAAGGTGTCCCCCTCCTGAAAGGGGAGTTCAAAAGCGGCGCATTTAATATGATCTACCAAAAGCATGATGTTGTCCGGATTCATCCGGGCATGTTCCGGGGATTGTCCGAAAAAATAACCGGGGTTTTGCATCAGAAACTGGTCCAGAGGGTCGGACCGGCCGATAAAGATACCGATGGCGGATTTTCCCCGGCGTCCAGCCCGGCCGATCTGCTGCCAGGTGCTGGATATGCTCCCCGGATATCCTGCCAGAATCGTCGCATCCAGACTCCCGATATCAATCCCCAGTTCCAGGGCGTTGGTGGATACAACCCCACGTATCTGTCCGCTCCGGATACCCTTTTCTATCTCACGGCGACGGTTGGGCAGATATCCTCCCCGATAACCGGCAATTATTTCCGGCCGGCTCATAGATTCCCGCTCTGAATCGAATGTATCCTTGAGATATTTTGTCAATACTTCCACATTCAGACGCGAAAGGGCAAAAATAAGGGTTTGTACGTTGTTCTGTATGAGAAATTCCGCCAGGTACCGGGCCTGCTTGATGTAACTGGCTCGGATACCCAGCTCTTTATTTATGATAGGTGGATTATAAAAAATAAGTGTTTTGGGGCTCACCGGTGCACCGGAGCGGTCGATGACGGTGATTTTATCCTCAATCAAACGACTTGCGTGTTCTCCCGGATTGGCAATGGTGGCTGAGCAGAGGATAAAGAGGGGATTCGAACGGTAAAACCGGCAAATCCGCTTTAACCGCCGGATCACGTTGGTCATGTGGGATCCGAAAACTCCCCGGTAAATATGCATTTCATCGATAACTACCACGTCCAGATTCTGAAAAAATTGCATCCATTTTGTGTGATGGGGCAAAATTCCCTGGTGCAGCATATCCGGATTGGTGACGACGATATTGCCCTGTTTCCGGATAGCTGCCCGTGCACTGGAAGGCGTATCCCCGTCAAAAGTATACACTTTGATATCCCGTTCCAAAGCCGTGATCAATTCATGAAGCTCCGTCATCTGATCCTGACTCAACGCTTTGGTGGGGAAGAGATACAAGGCCTTTGCTTTGGGATTTTCGATAATTTTCTGTAAGACCGGAAGGTTGTACGTGAGGGTCTTTCCTGAAGCGGTCGGTGTGACGACTGTAATATTCTGACCGGAAGCCGTTTGTTCCCAGGCCTCTGCCTGATGGGAATAAAGGCGCTGAATGCCTCTGGACCGGAGGATGCGGGTGATATCCGGGTGGAGATCGTTCGGAAAATCCCTAAAATCACCTTCATTTCCTTCAATATGATGAATATGCACAATATTGGGACTGAACCGCTCCGATTGGGTGAGGATTGTTTCCACCGTTTCTTTCTCGTTGGGGTACAGATCGCTCATCTTATTTCCCTGCTTCGAGTTTTCGTTTTATTCGTGAAAGTCTGTATTCCAGGGCTTCAATTTCCGTTCTTCGCCGGGAAGGAATATTTACCAATGCTTCTTCAACAATTTGCCGGGCTGTTTCATAATTTTTTTCCCTGTGTTCATAGTATATTGCCCGTTCCACATAAGCTTCGTATGAAAAAGGGTATTGGGAATGACAGGCTTCAGTCCAGGCTTCCAAAGCTTCATGCCACGCCCCTTGTTTTTTAAGAATAGCCGCCAGTTCAAGAAGCGTTTTCTGCCGGCGCTGCAGTGAGATATCGGATTTCAAAACAAAGCGGTAATGGGCAACACTCCGTTCATAATCCAGACGGTTTTTAAATAACCGGCCTTTGGCATAATCATCCAGAGGATTTTCTTCCGGCTGTAGCCGTTTATGGCTCTCCAGAATGCGAATGAGGATGGCCAGCATGGTGATAATATCCCACCGGTTATGAATAAAAACCCTGGCCAGCAAATCCACCCGGTTCAGACGTATATATTCGAAATAGACACCGGGAATCATTTCGCCGGGAATGTCTTCATCCCGGATATACCCCAGCTTATCCCGCTCAAGGCTTGTCAGTTTGCAATTTTCCTGGGAAAATTTCCACAAATTCCGGCTGTGATGAAGCAAATCACCATGGGGAATTTCCGGATCCAGGGGGGGCAGATGATTCATGACGAAACGGGTGTTGAGAAGGGGAATATCGTAGATTTTTCCATTGAATGTAACGAGGGTATGAAAATCATTGAGTAAATCACGGACCAGTTCCAACATCCCCTCCTCATGACTCAGACGGGAGATAAAGTACTGATATACATGAAATAAGCCGTTTTTGATAAAGCCAAGACCAATCATAAATGCCACCGTTCCCGACCCGCCGCTGAGTCCGGTCGTCTCCGTATCTACAAAGACGAGAGATTCCCAGGATGGAGGTGTTGACGTGCAAAAAGTCTCTGAAAAAGTCGTTTTTTCAATAGATAAAATAGTAGAAAGATTACAATTCCCATATAATTCGTTCAAATCCCATGCATATTCCGCCCGGAAAATATCGCCGAAGGATGTGTTGATCCACCGGCCACCCACCAGCTCTTCCAGCCCGGAAGATTGTTGCTGTAGTCGTGTGTCTGGAAAATACTTCTCCTCTTTTTTATGGGAATAAATCCGCTCAAGCTGATATTTTACAGGGCTTTTATCCTCTTTATGCTTCTTTGGGGCAGAGGAAGGGTGGGACAGCTCCTGTAGTTTGTCTTTGATGCTTTTCATGAAAATAAATTTACAATGAGAATGAGAGAATATCTAATGGACACTGGAAGAAGAAGCATTCTGGCTGAAATAATTGACCAGAGATTCTATATATTTCCCCCTTTTATTCTTTTTTATAGCCCGTGAACAGGCATACGCAGCAGATTTTGAATCAAAAGTTTTATACCAAACAAATTCCCGGGGACCCCTTTTGCTGGTATAGGATATTTTATGATCGTGATGTCGCTTAAGTCTTTCTTCAAGATCGGATGTATAGCCAACATAAAATGGATCGGCTTTCTTACTATATAGAATGTACGTGTAGTTCATAGTCGGGGTGAGAAGATTTGAACTTCCGACCTCGTCGTCCCGAACGACGCGCGCTAACCGGACTGCGCTACACCCCGATGGATTCTCAAAAAGCTGTGTAATTTAATGAATCTGCAAGGGGGGAGAAACTATTTTAGTGAAAAAAGTGGAAAAGAATAGACCCTGAGCTGTGAACTTACTATTTTTAACGTTATGACGATCAAGCATTCCCTGAAAGATCTGCTTCCTGAAGAAATGGAAACGTGGGCTCAGTCCAAAGGTTATCCGTCCTACAAAGGGCGTCAGTTAGCACAATGGATTTTTCAAAAAGGAGTGGATGATCCGGATTCCATGCATACTCTGCCCAAAGCCTTTCGGAAAATGATTTGTGCTGAAGGAAATCTGCATCTGACGCGTCTTGTCAGTGATAAACCAAATGATTTCTCACAATCAAACAAATTTCTTTTTGAGTTGTCTGATGGAAAATTTGTGGAGAGTGTTTACATCCCATCGGAAAACCGGCGGACCGTGTGCGTGAGCAGTCAGGTAGGATGTGCTTTGAACTGTACTTTTTGCCAGACTGCCCGCATGGGATTTCAACGGAACCTCTCCACCGGCGAAATTGTGGATCAGGTGCTGCAAATCCGGCGAATAGTTCCGGAAGCTATCACCAATGTTGTTTTTATGGGCATGGGAGAGCCCTTTCATAATTATGACAGTGTGATTCAAGCAGCCCGGATCCTGAATCATGAATCGGGACTCAATATTGGCGCCCGGCACATCACGGTGTCCACTGCAGGTGTTGTCCCTCAAATCCTTGCCTTTGCCGAGTTGCCTTATCAGTTTAAACTGGCTGTATCCCTCAATGCCATCCGCGATGACTTAAGACAAACGCTGATGCCGGTGAACAGACAATATCCTTTGTCTGCTCTTCTGGAAGCTGTTAAATTTTACGCCTGCAAAACCCATCGCAGAGTCACTTTTGAATATGTGATGATGAGGAATGTCAATATCTCCCAGAGGGATGCCGATGAACTGGTATCCCGTCTAAGTGAATTTGATTGTAAACTGAATCTGATACCCTTCAATATGACGGAGGCACCCTATGAAAGGCCGGCTGAAGAAGAAATACAGTTTTTTACTGACTATTTACAGCAACGAGCGCCTTTTCCGGTGATGATACGGTGGAGTGGCGGAGCCGATAAACAGGCAGCGTGTGGACAGTTATACACACATATAAAACAAAAGGAAACTTATGACGGATACCCTGAAAAAATATCTTGAGACAAACCCCGTAAAATTTGGAATGATTCTGGGAAGTGGACTGGGAGATGTTGTGTCTGAAATCAAGGCAGAGCAAGTTTTATCATACAATAAAATCTCCGGTTTTCCAAAACCCACGGTGCAAGGCCATGCCGGTCAGTTTATACTTGGGGATTGGCACGGACACCGGATACTGGCTGCCAAAGGACGTTTTCATTATTATGAAGGCTACAGTATGGATAAAATCCTGGCTATAGTGGACTATTTTCATGCTGTGGGGATTTCTCATGTCATCGTAACCAATGCAGCAGGACTTATCAATGAAACGTATGAAAAGGGGGTTATCCTTCGAATCGATGATTTTATCGATTTTACCCATAAAGCTCCGGAAGCGGGTGATATTGCCCTGGCAAAAATCCGGGAGGATGAAAAAGAGGTGATTGACCGTGCCGTTACACAATCCGGTGTGTCCATCGGGCAGGGAATATATGTTTGGACCACCGGGCCCTCGTATGAATCGCCTGCGGAAATACAATACTTTAAAGAATTAGGTGCCGATGTGGTAGGAATGTCCACAATGCCGGAAGTGATCCGGGCCCGTTCTTATGGAATGAAAGTCTACCCTTTCAGTTGTGCCACCAATTATGCTGCCGGAATTAAAAAAGAAGCACTCTATCATGAAGAGGTCACAGAGACCGCACAGAAAGTCAGCGGAAACATGAAAGCATTAATTTCGTCACTGCTGACAGTCATTAACACTTAATCTACGAGGCAGTTATGAAAGCAACACTCATTACTGCATGCATGGTGATGGTATTGGGAGGATGCATGACCGAAAATGCCGTTTATCAGTCTCCGCAAAAGGTAAAACCCTTTACGGAAAAGGATTTTGACAGGCTTTACTCTGATAAAGCCCTGGGAATGAATATTGAGGATGGAAAGATGACTTTCAGGCTCTTTGCTCCCCGGGCAATTCAGGTGAAAATCCTGTTTTTCAAGAAATACAATGATGAAAAACCCTATGAGACCCTCTATATGATTCGTGACGATCAGGGCGTGTGGGAGTATATCAGTCCCTCAAAGCGCTGGGGAGATTATTATGGATACCAGGTTTCCGGACCAGAGGGTCCCGGCGAGATGTTTGATGACAGCATCGTGATCGCTGATCCCTATTCTATCGCCGTCTCCACAAAAAATCATTTTACCCATGAGGGAAAATCCATCATCCTGAAGGATGATTTCAATTGGGGGAATGATACCTGGATCGCTCCGGAAGATCCCCGGGATCTGATCATCTATGAAGCCCATCTCCGGGATCTGACGGCTCATTCCTCTTCGGGTGCTTCAAAACCCGGTACGTATTTGGGTGCCATTGAAAAAGGGATCCCCGGCGGACTTGAGCACATAAAGTCCTTGGGTGTCAATGCGGTGGAATTCCTTCCCCTGATGGATTTTGGTAACATTGAAATTCCCTATAAAGATAGTGTGGAAAGGAAATACAACACCTGGAATCCCTATGAACGGAATCATTGGGGATACATGACCAGCTATTTCTTCGCGCCTGAATCCTACTATGCCACTAATCCGTCCCTTAAAGAGGGAGGATACAGCGGTCATGACGGTCGGCAGGTGAAAGAAATGAAACAGATGGTCAAAGCATTTCATCAGGAAGAAATTGCGGTCCTAATGGATGTGGTTTATAACCATGTCAGTGAATACGATTATAATCCCCTTAAGTATATAGACAAGAAATATTATTTCCGCTTGGATGAAAAGGGAGACTTTATTTCTGTCAGCGGGTGTGGCAATGATTATGCCACAGAACGTCCCATGGCCCGCAGACTGATTATTGACAGTGTAATATTCTGGATGAACAAATATCACATTGACGGTTTCCGCTTTGATCTGGCGGCCATGATTGATGAAGAAACCTGTTCATTGATCCTTGAGGAAGCACGGAAAGTGAATCCCAATGTGGTAATCATCGCTGAGCCCTGGGGTGGCGGGTATAAACCGGACCGTTTCAGTGAACTGGGATGGGCTTCCTGGAATGATCAGTTCCGGAATGGAATCAAGGGGCAGAATCCCGATAACCGGCCAGGCTTTATATTCGGACGATGGGATGATGGGGTGACCCGCGATAATGCCTTTCGATTCTTAACCGGGACACTGGTTAATGATGGGGGACTTTTTCAGACCTCGGCTCATTCTGTGAATTATCTGGCATCCCACGATGATCATACACTGGGGGATTTTATCCGCCTTTTTCTGAATTGGACGCCTCAGAATAAGAGTGTGGATGAATATCACCTCGTCCAGGGAGATATGTTGGCATTGAATCGTCTGGCAGCTTTTACACTGGCCACGTCACAAGGCATCATGATGATCCATTCAGGACAAGAGTATGCCCGCTCAAAGGTAATTGCACCCTCGGGGGTGGCGGATCCCCATGTAGGTCATATAGACCATAATTCCTATGAAAAAGATAATGAAACCAATTATATCAACTATCATATTGCAGCAAAGAACAAAGAGCTGGTCTCTTATTATAGCGACCTGATAAAACTCCGTACCATGATACCTGAACTCAGACGGACAGACCGGAAGCATCTTAAACGAAAATATTCGGAGAATGTGCAGTTTGGCATTGGCTATGATATCCATGACCCTGCTTCGGATAAACGGTATCTGGTCTTGCTCAACGGGGATCCGGCAAAACATGCCATGTATAAACTCCCCGAGGGCACCTGGGATGTTCGGGCCAATGAGAAAAAAGTCGGATTGGATGATCCCGTTCACAAAGGGATTGTCGGTCAAATTGTACTTGATCCCCGGGGGGCGGTTTTACTGGAACAGATGAAAGATTAATGAAAGAGAAACTTTTAATTTCCGGGTGTCTGGCCGGACTTTCATGCCGCTATGACGGTGGATCAAAACCGCATCTCCGTCTGGATGATTTAAAAAGGCGGTATGATCTGATTCCGGTGTGTCCCGAACAAGCCGGTGGATTATCCACTCCAAGAATTCCAAATGAATTGCAGGTTTCCGCAGCTGAGATCCTATCCAGGCGGGGAAAGGTTAAAAATCAGGCCGGTGAAGATTGTACCGAACATTTTATACGGGGTGCAACCGAAACATTAAAAGTTGTCCGTCTGCTGGAGATAAAAAAAGCACTTTTGAAAGACGGATCTCCATCCTGCGGTAAAAACCGTGTTTATGACGGCACCTTTAATGGAAAATCCATCCCAGGCAGGGGCATCACGGCTGAAATTCTTCATCACGAAGGGATAGATGTATATTCAGAAGGTGAAACGGATCAGCTGTTATGAAACATCTTGAAATTTACACTGCTGAATGGTGTGCCGTATGTCTGGCACTGAAAAAGATGTTGGAGCATGAAAAGATTCCGTACACTGAAATAGACGTAACAAAAAAAGACAACTATAAAGAATTCCTGTATGAAAAAACCGGATACTGGGGTACGCCGGGTATTGTATTGGATGATAAGCCTTTGAGAGGTGGTTTCCCAGAACTTGCCAGACTCATACATCAGGGATATTTCAGAGAGAAAAAGGAGGATTGAAGCATGATGGATCCCAGGGAAAAGGCACTGGCCGATGTGCTGGTTAATTATTCAACAAATGTTCAGGAAAATGAGAATGTCCTGATTGAAGCATTCAATATCCCCGATTCACTGGTGGTG
>LGGY01000265.1 GCA_001509335.1 Fidelibacterota bacterium 46_43 | reverse complement strand
CGTGAATTCAAGAACATCCGCATTTGATCGAGGTTTAAGCCTAAGGGTTGCAATGCCGTCTTCGATAATAAGCCCCTTGCCATCCCATCTTCCATCTCTTTCCGACACTTCGTGTGAGCCCAGTCCTTCAATGATCAATGTGCCTCCGACCGACGAAGGGACTCCCTTCTCATCAACTAGAGAGATTTTCAGGAGAGCTTCCGTTATGCCGTCGGCAATCAATACTCTCGGCACGGTCACGATTTCGATTCTCTGAGGTTCCCCTGACAAGTAAACTTGAATTTCGTGGCTGCCCCTATCGTTTCTGTCAAACCATTCAATTCTAAGATTGTTTGTTCCTGGCAAGAGCTTGACGTTGAAGTACTTTGCGAACAGCCACTCTTGAAGCTTGTCAGTGGCTCTCTGACCAACCTGACTTTCGGGGATCAGAATACCATTAATGTACAGGGAAAAACTACTCTCGGCGGGCACGGCAATCTCTACGGGAATTCTGTCCGCTCCAATGAATTCTTGACCAGCTATCGGGGAGAATATGTAACCATCAACCGTAGAATCAACAAAGTTGTCTGAGATAATGGCCGAGACTATTGCAGATTTTCCTCCGAGGCCCTCCAAAATCGAAGAGTCTTTCATGATGATAGATTCTTCCAGGCTCTCTCTTCGAACGAGAGGGATATCGATTATCGAATACATTCCGGGCATCAAATCGATCATGAATGATCGCGCATTGCGCAGCGAGCGGCTATCCTGTAGCGGTGAAAGGTCGTAAGATGAAACATCAATGTCGATTTTCATCGAGTGCAATCCCGGCCTGAGCTTTTCGAAGTGAAAAAGCCCTTCTTCATCGGTGACAACAAAGGAGCCGTCCTCGAGGATTAACCTAATTGGTATAGGTGCTACATCTTCCGAATCGTAAAAACCATTCTCATTAATGTCGACATAAACTCTACCTACTATTCCTGAGCCCCGGTTCATGGGTCTGAAGACTGCAACATCTGCATAAGCGGGTTCTGTCTCAACTTCCGCAATGAACTCTCCCGAAAGGATACTACCGGTGACGGTTACCCTGTTTTGAAGAGACTCGCCCGTGAATTCCTCGAGTATCAAACGATAGATGAGTACAGTCTTTTCGCCCGGCCCTAGATCTTCGAGATCACTGAAAAGCAGTCGACCTCCTATTACCTCAGGCTCGAATGGCAGTCCATCAATTGTCGAAGTTCCTTTTATGTATGACGTTCCTGGGGGGATGTTGTCTTCAAGTACAAGATTAGTCACAGTTGCTATGGAACTTGGGTTTGTTACTTCAATCCTGTAAGTTAGCTCTGAGCCGAGCTCTACAACAGAAGGTGATACGGTTTTTATTAGTTCCAGTTTGCCGTGGTAGATTTTCGCACTTACTGTCTTGGATTCAACATGACCGCCAACTCCCTCAACGGATGCCGAGTTCTCTATGAGCACTCCTTCGGGAAGATCTTCGGCTGACCTGCATTTGAAGAAGATAGTTACAGTTTCGAGCGGGTCAAGAGATTCGAGCTCAATCTCCAGAATCCTCTCTTCGCTTTGGAAAGAGACGGATGCTTCTCTTGTCACCTCTATCTCATATGGTTCCGACAGCATCTCGGAGATCTTATCCTTCACAACTATTCTTCCGCTATGTTGATCTATGTTGTTGCTGATAGATATAGAATATCGCATCTCCTCTCCGGGAAGAACGAGAGATCCTGAGAGCAAGACCTTTTCTATATCAATCGAATCGGCCCCCTTGATCAGAGGGATTATGTCTATTGTTCTGTTTATCTTCTCGCCCATATGCGTCTCGGGAATGAACTTAAAAGTTTTGCCGTTGTTATCTCCGGTAACATCGTGTGCAACGGTAACCTCTAGGATTACGTCGATTTCTTCTCCAGGCGAAACTTCTCCGACATCAACATTGCCGCTGTTATCACTATCTTCCAAAGGAGTTCCCGATACATCTAGAAGTGCTGACTGTGGTATCTTCAGCTGTCATTTCAGGAGCTTCGGGGTATCCTTCAGGACCAATGAAGGGATTCTCGAGAGCCGTAATGGAGAAATCCACGGTATTTGTCTCGACCTCTTGAGATTCATCGAACCCGTAGTAGGTCAAATAAGCAGTGTTATAGCGAATTCCAGGCTCGGCAGAGGCAGGAAAGAAGACGTCAAAGCGTACGTTGATGGTTTCTGCAGGCAATACATTCAAGAACATCATCTCAAAGCCCTTGATGGCTGAGCTTTTTTCGGGTCTGGTTTCCGACCAGTTGTTTCCGTCGAAGAAACGTATGGTGAACCGCGTGTTTGAAGTGATGGAGTTGGTGTCGACAATGCCGTCTATGGAAATCCCGTTGAAATCTATGTACTCTGCGACCGTTATGAAATCAATTTCGAAAGCGTAGTTGTTGGTTATGTCTATAGTGAATTCCTGTATCATACCTGGAGATACTTCCTCGAAGGAAAGCGACTTCTCTACAGTAAGCATCTCCTCTTTTCGCACACAAAGCAGAGGTCTGTTTCCTCGCCAATTTCTTCAACTATGAACCTAACGATTATCTTCGCATAACCGTTTACCTGTAAGTCTATAACTTCCATCGGAGCTTCATCGCTGTCAATAATGCCGTTTTCGTTCTTGTCAAGATAGATCCCAACCAACTTCAGAACGGGCCTCCTAGAAGAGTCATCCGATAGTGAGTACATCGCCTCTAGCAGTTCGTCTTCTGAAATCTGGAAAGCCTCTAGAGAGATCGATGTAGGACTATTTCCATGATTGGTCACAGTAAAAAATGTATCGACAACAGTTCCAAGTACACCGCCAACTTCCTGACCGGGATTATCGAATGTTCCGTCAGGTTTGATTGTGAAACCGTACACAGGCATCACTGTCGTTATGACCTTTTCAGAGAATACAGTCACGTTGTTTCCATCGTCATTCCTGTACCTTGCAGAGGCGATATTTTCAATCTTAGTACCGGCAAGAGTAACAGCCAGCGACAAAACTGTTGCAAGGAGTATTGGAATTACAGCGAA
>LGGY01000264.1 GCA_001509335.1 Fidelibacterota bacterium 46_43 | reverse complement strand
GCTGCCATCACTGTTCCAACACCTACTGTCAGGGCCATTTTGGGGACTTTGTTCACGTCGTTGTCAAAAAAGCGCGAATTGGCCACAATGGTATCATAGGTTAGGGTTTTGATGCGTGTTTTGGAAGAGAGTGAAGATCCCGGTTCATTGAAGGCGATGTGACCGTCCGGACCGATTCCTCCCAGGAATAGATCAATGCCTCCGGCATCCTTTATCTTTTGCTCATAATCAGAGCACTCTTTTTCCAGATCCGCCGCATTTCCATTCAGGATATTCACATTTTCTTTGGGGATATCGATATGCTTGAACAGGTTATCCCACATGAAAAAGTGATAGCTCTGGGGATGATCTTCCGGAATACCGACATATTCATCCATATTGAAAGTGATCACATTTTTAAAGGAGACCTTACCTGCTTTATGGAGTTTCACCAGCTCCTGATAGGTCCCGATGGGTGAAGAACCGGTTGGAAGCCCCAAAACAAAAGGTTTGTCTCCTTTTTTCTCTTTCTGGTTTATTTTCCCGGCTACATAATGAGCCACCCACTGACTCAGATGATCATAATCGTTGTAGATCAAGATACGCATCGCATACCATCCTTTCTTTTATTCATATTTTATCATTATTCTGGCATCGGCCACAAAGGCTCCTTTGCCTTTATCCCGGACGATGAGGGGATTGATATCCAGCTCCTGAATATGAGGATGATTTATGGCCAGTTGGGAAAGCCTGAGAATGTATTCCACAATTTTATCCAGATCCCTCGGTGCGTGTCCACGTACTCCATGAAGAATGCTGGCGGACCGGGTTTCTTCAATCATATGTTCTGCATCGCTGGCATGCAACGGAGCCACCCGGAAGCTCACATCCTTGAAAACTTCCACATAAATACCGCCCAGTCCGAACATAATAACCGGCCCAAAACTGTTGTCCCGGTTGAGTCCAAGAATCACTTCTTCCCCTTCAGGAATCATTTGTTCGATAAGGACTCCTTTTACTTTGGCATGGATATCATAGGCTTTTGCATTTTTGAGGATTGTTTTATAAGCCTCTTTCACCTCCCGGTCAGACCGGATATTCAGAATCACACCACCGGCCTCCGATTTGTGGACAATCTCATCGGATACGACTTTCATGACCACAGGATATCCCAGGTTTTCAGCCTTTTGAACGGCTTCATCTTCAGTAGAAGCAAGTACCGATTCAACTATCGGAAAGCCGTATGCCTTCAGCAGTTCATCGGACAGATCTTCCGTCAGGTAGTGTTTCCCGGCGTTTTTCACCTCCTGAATGATCTCCTCCACCCGGGCATCGTCCACATCTTTAAACACCGGTGCCGGTTTGGGGACTTCTTTCTGGTTCTGGCTAAAACGATAGACAGTGGCAAAAGCCCGGCACATAGATTCGGGAAGGGTATAATGGGGGATTTTATTCCGTTGGAGGACATCGATTCCCTGGGCTACATCGGCCTCTCCCATAAAAGAGGAATAGACCGGTTTGTTGTAATGGTGAGCTACCTTGGCGATTTCACGGGCGATAAGATCAATTTCCGTCATGGATTGAGGTGTGAGAATCACAAAAACACCATCTACAGCCGGATCCTTAAATGCAGCGGACAAGGCTACACTATAACGGTCTGCCCGGGCATCCCCGATTACATCTACGGGATTTTTGATGTTTGCTGTTGCCGGCAGATTTTTTTTCAGGATGGCTGTGGTTTCATCAGAAAATTTTGCCAGTTCCAGACCATCATGTATTGCAGCATCCGTTGTAAGTACGCCAGGACCTCCGGCATTGGTAATAATGGCAACCCGATTGGATTTGGGGATGGGCTGATAAGCAAAGGCAATAGCTATATTGAACATTTCGTCAATATCCTGACAACGGATAATACCGGCCTGGCGAAAGGCTGCATCGCACACTTCATCGCTTCCGGCCATGGAACCGGTATGGGAAGCGGCGGCACTGGCCCCCTCGGATGTCCGGCCTGATTTCAGAATCAAAACCGGCTTTCCAGCCTTTATCACATCCCGGGCTGCTTTCATCAGTCCGGGCCCGTCTTTGACCTCTTCAAGATACATGAGGATGACCTT